>CAYODC010000495.1:0-1504 GCA_964402575.1 uncultured Verrucomicrobiota bacterium | reverse complement strand
CAAGGCCCCCTTCCGCCGCCTCGCCCGCCTCCTCCCCCTCGATCTCCTCCGACTGAAATCCGCCGGCAATCCCCTCCGCGCCTATGCCCTCCTCATGGGTTGCGCTTCTCTGCTTCCGGATCCCACCACCTCCCGCCGCGCCTCGAACAGCGACACCCGCGTCTTCCTCCGCCGCTGCTGGGATGCCTGGTGGCCGATGTCCGATGAATTCCTGGCCCGCCGCATCCCCCGCTCCGACTGGTCCCGGACCGGCCTCCGCCCCGCCAACCGCCCCGAACGCCGCCTCATGGCCGCCGCCATGCTCTTCGCGCCTTCCCCCGGCCTTCCCGAACGCATGGAACTCATTGCGCAGAATCCCGCAGGCGAATCGGCCGATTCTCTGATCGCCTTGTTCGATCTGCCCGACGCCCCCTTCTGGGCCCATCGACTTTCCCTCTCCGCCGCCCCCTCCCGGAAATCCGTCGCCCTGATCGGCCGTTCCCGCGCCCAAGCCATTCTCGTCAATCTCCTCCTGCCCTCCCTCGCCGCCCTCGGCGCCCCGCCTGACGCCTGGCAATCGCTGCTCGATGCCCTCCCCGCCGAGGAACCCAACGAACTGATCCGCCAAACCGCCCTGCGCCTTTTCGGCCCTGACCACAGCCCGCGCATCTATTCCTCCGGCCTGCGCCGACAGGGCCTCATCCACATCCACCACGATTACTGTCTCGGCGACCGCTCCCTCTGCGCCGCCTGCCCCTTGCCCGGCCTTCTGGAGTCCATCTGACCGTGAACACCACCCCCACCCGCATCTACGCCCACCGGTTTGCGTTCCCGCCCGAGGCGGAGGACGAGAACCGCCACGTCAACAACATCGAATACGTCCGCATGCTCCAGGAATCGGCCATCGCCCACACCCGCCGGAACGGCTGGACCCCCGAGGAACTTCACGCCCGCGGCTGGACCTGGGTCGTGCGGTCGCATTTCATCGAATACCTCCAGCCCTGCCAGGCCGGCGAGGAGATCGCCCTCCACACCTGGGTCTCCAGCTTCAAGAAGATCCGCTCTCTGCGCAAGTACCGCTTCGTACGCGTCGCCGACGGCGCCGTCCTCGCCCAAGCCCACACCGATTGGGTCTTCCTCGACTTCCTCAAGGGCCGCCCCATCGCCATCCCCCCCGAAGTCCTCGCCGCCTACGTCGTCGTGCCGGAGGAAGAGGAGCGCGACATCCGATAATCAACCCTCCATCTGCAACCGATCACACGAACGTTCTGGCTGGAGCAGATTTCGATTTTCCGTAGCCGGCCCCGCTGGGGCCGGTCCTTTCATCAACCGCCCCGCGCCCAACGGGCGCGGCTACAACAAATCTTGAAATGCCCTGGTCGCTGGACCCTGGAGGATCGGATGTCGAACAGGAAAGATTCGGATCGGGATCCCGACGCGTTTCAGCTCCGGTCCTGCTGCCGGATCTCCACGCGCCGGATCTTGCCGCTGATGGTCTTCGGCAGCTCCTTCACGAACTCGACCA
>CAYODC010000494.1:0-1504 GCA_964402575.1 uncultured Verrucomicrobiota bacterium | reverse complement strand
GCCGCGATGCGCATTTCCTCGACGACGTTGTAGAGCTGGGGCGCGTCCTCGTGGGAGACCTCGCGCGCGCTGGCGGAAGCCAGCAGGACCGACTCGCCGCCCATCAGGTTGACGAGCAGCAGGACGCCCCAGACGGCAAGGCCGATGAACAGGCCGTAGACGGCGGTTTCGGGGGCGCCGCCGAAGAGGAGCCCGAGGGCGCCGCCCATGCCCGCGAGCAGGAGCGCCAGGATGAAGATCAGCCAGGCGGAACGCCGCTGGTTGGCGGCAATGGCTTCCCACATCAGAGCGCTCATGGATCAACGGTCAGGGTTCAGAGGTCAGGGTTCAGGTGGAGCAAATCAGGAGAACGAGACCTGGGGGACGGCGCGTTCGGCGGCGTCGGTCAGCTCGAAGAGATCGCGCTTGGAGAAGCCGGCGGGGCCGGCGACGAGGTTGGCGGGGATGGACTGGATGCGGGTGTTGTAGCGGGTGACGCTGTCGTTGTAGGCCTGGCGGGCGAAGGAGATCTTGTTTTCGGTGGAGGAGAGTTCCTCCTGCAGGGCGAGGAAGTTCTGCGAGGCCTTGAGGTCGGGATAGCGTTCGACGTTGACCATGAGTCCGCGCAGCGCGCCGGAGAGCGCGGCCTCGGCGTGACCGGCCTCGGCGGGGCCTTTGGCGCTCATGGCATCGGCGCGGGCCTTGGTGATGGCTTCGAGCGTGCCGCGCTCGTGGGCCATGTAGCCCTTGACGGTTTCGAGGAGATTGGGAATGAGATCGTGGCGGCGCTTGAGCTGCACGTCGATCTGCGCCCAGGCGTTGTCCACGATGTTGCGCAGATGGACGAGTCCATTGTAGATCGAGACGAACCAGAGGACAAGAAGAGCGAGAATTCCGAGGAAAATCAGGAGCGGAGCCATGGTGCGAGTCCTTTCGTTGGCGCGGGCGGAATGCACGCGCGGGAACGAGTGACGAGCATAGGCCAAGGTGGAGATTATGCAAGCCCAGATGGGGTGAAATGCATTTTTCGGCCTTGCGGATACAATGGGAAGCGCAGTGAATGCGGAGTGCGCAGAGGCGTACAGGCGGGGGATCGGGAGGCGGAATGGATACCAAAAGGCCGGAAGAGAGAAGAAAAAAACGCCGATGACCCCAAAAAAAATCCGCATTTCGACCAATAGAATCAGGGGTTTTGGAGAAAAGGAAAAAATATTTAAAAAAAGGGGTTGACGGGAAAAGGGGGTGCGCGTATGGTTGGCGTCACTTGAATGAAACAGGTTGCGCAAGCGACCGAGTGAATGAGAGTTTGGTTCTGTTGAAAAAAGTGTTTTGACCGGTTGACAAATAAGCCAGTCACGGGTTAGAGTACGACAGGATCAATTAAGCGAGCAAGCTTGCTTGCCGCTGCGCGGTTCCGGTTGTCCCTTGAACGAACAGGGAAAGGGATGAAGGAATTTTGCGCGTTTGTGTTCTTTTGAAAATGGAATAAACATTCATGTAACACCGCTTCGAATCAGAAGTGGTG
>CAYODC010000493.1:0-1513 GCA_964402575.1 uncultured Verrucomicrobiota bacterium | reverse complement strand
CGAAGGACGGGAGCTGGTGTTTTGCGACGGGCAGTTGCTGGTGCGCGAGGGGAGCCTGGAGCCGGCGGCGGTCGAGGTCATGCCGGAGCTGTTGAAGACCCGCGAGGTGATGGATTCGTTCGTGGTGAGGCCGCAGGGGTTCGTGGCGGCGGCGGTGTCCGGCGCGGCGGAAGCCCCGCCGCCGGGATGCCGATGGGTGCATCTGCGCGCGTTGATCGGCGCGGAATCGGCGCGCGCGGCGGACGCGTGCCGGGGGCTGGGGCTGCTGAATTGGCGGGCGAAGCACCGGTTCTGCGGGGCGTGCGGGGGGCGGCTGGAGGAGCATCCGGCGGAGATGGCGCGGCGATGCGGGGCGTGCGGGCACGTGGATTATCCGAGCGTGTATCCGGCGGTGATCGTGCGGGTGGAGAAGGAGGGGAAGATCCTGCTGGCGCGGCACGCGCAGCGGATCCAGCACCTGTTCACGTGCCTGGCGGGATACGTGGAGGTGGGCGAATCGCTGGAGGAATGCGTGCGGCGGGAGGTGCGCGAGGAGGCGGGGATCGAGGTGGAGGACGTGCGGTACGCGGGGAGCCAGCATTGGCCGCATCCGAACCAGCTCATGCTGGCGTTCAAGGCGAGATGGAAGTCGGGGGAGCTGCGGTTGCAGGCGGAGGAGCTGCTGGAGGCGCGGTGGTTCGATCCGGCGGAGCTGCCGGGGATTCCGCCGGAGGGATCGGTGGCCTACCGGCTGATCCGGGGATTGATATGAGGGGTCAGAACCGCATGAAGTAGTTGGTTTGTTTTTCGTGGCCGAGGGTGGTGGGGTTGCCGTGGCCGGGGTAGACGGTCAGGTGGTCGGGGAGGGCGGCGAGCTTGCGGAGGGAGCGGGCGAGGGCGCGCGAGTCGCCGCCGGGCAGGTCGGTGCGGCCGGCGGTGCCTTGGAAGAGGGTATCGCCGGTGAAGAGGGCGTGGTCGTCCTCGAGCATCCAGCAGAGGCCGCCGGGGGTATGGCCGGGGGTTTCGATGACGGACCAGCGGGCGCCGGCGAGCGAGAGGGTGTTGCCTTCGGTGACGTGCACGAGGGCGGCGGCGGGGGTGTCGGGGGCGTCGTAGAAGCCGGGGAGGTTGTTGCGGGGGGAGAAGCACCAGGCGGCATCGAGGGGATGGAGATAGATCGGGGCCGGGAAGGCCTGGCAGAGGTCGGCGAGGGCGGTGACATGGTCGACATGGCCGTGGGTAAGGAGATAGGCCACCACGGTGGCGCGGATTTCGCGGAGGCGGGCGAGAAGCTGCGGGGCGTCGTCGCCGGGGTCCAGGACGACGGTTTCGCGCGTGGCGGGGTGGGAGATGAAATAACAATTTTCTTCGATAAAACCGGTGACCCGTGCTTCAATGTTCATGGGATGAAACCAGCAGATTCAAGCGGAGGCGTCAAGGGTGGAACCGATGCTGTATTGACGGCGACGGGGCTTGGCGTCGGGTTGACGGTGGAAGGAGGAAGACGGCTGGAGGTGGTGGGGGAGGTGGATTT
>CAYODC010000492.1:0-1514 GCA_964402575.1 uncultured Verrucomicrobiota bacterium | reverse complement strand
CCGGGGAGGGGGACGCGGAGCAATCCGTATCTGGTGCGGGGGATGGGGCACCTGATCTGGATGCGGTCGCACATCGGGAGCACGAGCGGGAAGTATTTCCGGGTGACGCGCAACATCGATGCGAGCCGGAGCGAGGGGTGGTACAGCCGGGCGGGGTTCATTCCGATCGGGACGGGCGTGAAGCCGTTCAACGGGATCTTTGACGGGAACGGGAAGACGATTGTCAACCTTCACATCCGGAGGCCGGGACGGAGCGATGTGGGATTGTTCGGCGGGGTGGGAAGATACGGGGTGGTGAAGAACCTGAATCTGTCGGGGGGGCGGATTGGCGGGAACATCAATGTGGGCGCGGTGGCGGGGATCAACGAAGGGCGGATCCATAACTGCCAGGCGACGACGATCGTGACGGGGCGTTCGTTCAACGTGGGCGGGCTGGTGGGGAACAACCATTTGGGGACGGTCAGCGTTTGCCGGTCGTACGCCTGGGTGTACGGAGGGGACACGGTGGGCGGGCTGGTGGGGATCAACAACCGGTTCGGGACGGTGAAGCAATGCCAGGCGTCGGGAAAGGTGAAGGGCGGCAGTTCCGTCGGCGGGCTGGTGGGCATCAACTATGAAAACGCGAAGATCCAGCAGTCGGATGCCGCGGGCTCGATCGAGGGGCGAACGTTTGGGACGGGCGGGCTGGTGGGGATGAATTACTACGGCATGGTGCTGCGCTGCCGTTCGCAGGCGGATGTGTACGGGGAGTTGAACGTGGGCGGATTGGTGGGCGACAACGCCAGCTATGCGACCATCCGGGAGAGTTTTGCCGGCGGCTACGTATTCGGCTCGACCAATGTGGGCGGACTGGCGGGAAAAAACCTGAGTTTGGTGCGGGACAGCTACGCGCGGGGCGAGGTGCAAGGGCGGTTCCATGTGGGCGGATTGATCGGCCACATGGACGGGGCGCGGGGCGGGACTGCCGATCGATGCTACGCGACGGGCGAGGTGTCGGGGTTGGCGGAGGCGGCGGCCACGGTGGGGGGGCTTGTGGGCAGCAACACGGGGGATCCGGGGGAGACGGCCGTGACCTCGCACTGGGACCGGTGGACCACGCGGCAGGCCGTTTCGGCGGGCGGGGTTGGGCATACCACCATCATGATGAAGAAGAAGGGGATCTACGTGCTGTGGAATTTCAGCACGATTTGGCGCATGACACCGAATGTGACGTATCCTTCGCTGCGACGCACGCCCGAGGCCGTTTTGTCCGCGGGGCCGGCGGTGCGGAACGTGGGCGCGGGCGAGGGGACGACATCGTTCGTGGTGACGAACAAGGGCTATGGTCCCATGGAATACCAGGCCACCCCGTGGGATCGCTGGCTGGAGATCTACCGTGGGCAGGCCGGGGAGAGCGGCGACCGGATCCGGGTGTATTACGAGGCCAATCCGGGGACAACGGCGCGGACCGGGACCGTGTCGGTGAGTTCGCCATTCGCCATGGGCAGTCCCAAGCTGGTCAAGGTGGTCCAGGC
>CAYODC010000491.1:0-1514 GCA_964402575.1 uncultured Verrucomicrobiota bacterium | reverse complement strand
ATCGTGCAACGCAGAAAGAAGTAGAAGATGACGCGTTCAATCAAAAAAGGTCCGTATGTGGAAGACCACCTGATGAAGAAGGTGGAGGCCTTGTCGGCCAGCGGGGCGAAGCGTCCGATCAAGACCTGGTCGCGCCGCAGCATGATTTTGCCGGAGTTCGTGGGCCATACGTTCACGGTCCACAACGGCAAGGTGTTCACCAGCGTGTTCGTGACCGAAAACATGGTGGGGCACCGGCTGGGCGAGTTTGCGCCCACCCGGACGTTCCGCAAGCATGGCGCCGCCACGGACAAGACGGTGGCGTTGAAGTAGAAGGTTTGGATGAGGTCGGGTTTCCGGCGATGGTGGCGGTTCGCATGGGCCGTTCCGGTGCTGGGGGCCGCGGCGGCGGCGGGCTGGTTCTGGGGCCCGCCGCGGCCGGTGAAGAGTTCTTTGATGGAAGGGCCGGCGACCGCGCCGGCGCGTCTTGAGGAGGAGCGAGGGACGGAGTCCCTGCTCCCGGTTGAGGCGGAGACGGCCGAGGCTTCGGTGCAGTCCGCGTTGGATACGGTTGAACAAACCATCCGCACGGACGGGCATGCAGCAGCGGCCGTGGGCGGCGCGGCGGATGGCCATCCCGACGAGTTATTGGACCTGTTGACGGGCGAGTCGCGCTTGGTGACGGGCCGTTTGGCGGCGGAAATCGCCGGGTTGCGCAGCGACCTGGAGGACCGGGCCGGACGGATCCGGAAACTGAGCGAGGCCCTGGCCGAGGCGCAGGCCGCGCTGGATGTGAACGAGGCGCGGCGGGCGGACCGGGCCGGGACGCCCGGCGTCCCGGTGGCGGATGCCCCGGTCGAGGCCCGGATCGCGGATGCGAACCCGGACCTGGGCCTGGTGGTTCTGGACCAGGGAGCGCGGCAGGGCGTTCGGTACGGGCTTCCGCTGACGGTCATGAGAGGCCGGCGGCGGGTGGCGCGGATCCGGGTCGTGGATGTGAGAGAGAGGGTCGCAGGCGCGGCGGTCGAGGAGACCGCGCGGGGCGACTATCCCCAAACGGGGGACCGGGCGGTGCTGATTCGGCCGGAAGGTCCCTGAGGAACGAGACATGGAAATCAAAGCAGTATCGAAATATGTGCGGATGTCGCCGACGAAGGCGCGGGACCTGACGCGGGTCATTCAAGGCAAGAGCGTCGGCGAGGCGCTGCAGGTGGTGGAGCTGAACAAGCGCAAGGCCGCGGTGTGCATTGGCAAGACGCTGAAGTCGGCGATCGCCAACGCGGAGAACAACGCGGAACTGTCGGCGGACAAGCTGTATGTGGCGTCGGCCGTGATCGAAAACGGACCGACGATTCCGCGGTATTGGCCGCGGGCGCGCGGTTCGGCCTCGCCGATCCGCAAGAAATTGAGCCACATCCGGGTGACGCTGACGGATGAAAAGCCGTCGAAGAAGTAAGTAAGGAGGCGCGTTTTGGGCCAAAAAGTCAATCCGATCGGGTTCCGCACGGCGGTCCACAAGCAGTGGAAGAGCCGCT
>CAYODC010000490.1:0-1519 GCA_964402575.1 uncultured Verrucomicrobiota bacterium | reverse complement strand
CGGTGCGGGGCTACGGGCTGTCGGAGGGGCGGGGGCGGAGGAGGAAGAGGAGTCCGCCGAAGAGCGACCAGAGGGTGGCCACGAAGAAGCCGAGGAGGGACAGGAGGAGGGCGGAGCCGGATGCGATGCCGAAGGGGGCGAGGAGCTGGATGTAGAGGGTTTCGCGGACGCCGAGGCTGCCGGGGGTGAGGGGGACGGCGGCCAGGACGGTGATGACGGGGAAGACGACGAGCAGGTTGGAGAAGGCGAGGGGGATTTCCAGGGCGCGGGCGAGGGCCGCGGTGGCGGCAGCGAGAAGCAGCAGGTTGGCGAGCGAGAGCAGCGTGGGCCAGAAGAGGTGGCGGAGATGGCGCCGGAACAGGAAGAGGGCTTCGTAGGCCCGGCGGAGGAGGGGGCCGATGCGGCCGCGGTGCTGGAGGCGCTGGAGCCACGGCCAGCGGTCGAAAAGGTTGTGAGTGAAAAGCAGGACCCAGAAGGCCAGGGTGCCGGCCAGGAAGAGGCCCATGAGGGCGAGGGCGGGGCGGGTTCCGGGATGGAGGGTGAATTCACGGAGGCGGGGAAGGAGGAGCAGGCAGCCGAAGAAAAGGGTGACGACCAGGCCGATGGCGCGGTCGAGAAACACGGAGGTGACGGCTTCGGCGCGTTTTTCGGGATGGTCATGGGCGGCGAAGAGGGCGCGGGCGAGGTCGCCGCCGCAGGCGCCGAAGAGGAAGGCGTTGAAGAACTGCCCGATGAAATAGCCGCGGAAGGCGCGGGCGAAGGGGGAGGGCAGGGCGAGGGTGCGCAGGAGGACGTGCCATCGGACGGCACCGATCCAGAGCCCGGCGAAGGTGAGGGCGGTGGCGGCGGCGATCCAACCGGGATGGGTGCGGAGGGGGGCGACGGCGGCGCGGAGTCCGGGGAGGCCGGTGGAGCGGACGAGCAGGGCGATCAGGGCGAGGCCGATGGCGAAGCGCAGCAGGGGGCCGGCATGCTTGCGCAGGGGCGTCACGGGGAACTCACCGCGTCAGGGGCATTCGCATTATCACGGGCGGGAGAGGCCATCGGCGTAGATGGATTCGAGGGTCTGGCGGAGGGGGATTTCCGGCTGCCAGCCGACATGGGCGCGGATGAGGGCGGTGTCGTAGGAGGGGCGTTCGTCGGTGGGGCGGAAGAGGGCGGGATCGGTTTGGATTTCGGGGTGGACGCCGGCGATGTCGCAAAGGAGGTCGAGGATTTGGCGGATGGGCGTCATGTGGCCGGAGGCGATGTTATAGGCCGAGCCGGAATGGCCTTGTTCGAGGAGGAGGGAATAGGCGCGGGCGACGTCGCGGACGTCGGTGAAATCGCGGCGCTGGTCGAGGTTGCCGACGCGCATGACGGGGGGGGCGCCGCGGGCGATGGCGGCGAGTTGGGCGGCGAAGGCGGAGGAGACGAAGTCGCGGGACTGGCCGGGGCCGATGTGGTTGGAGGGGCGGGCGATCCTGACGTCGAGGCGGTGGTGGGAGGCGTAGAGGAGGGCGGACTGGTCGGCGGCGGC
>CAYODC010000489.1:0-1519 GCA_964402575.1 uncultured Verrucomicrobiota bacterium | reverse complement strand
CGGCACCGTCCGCGAAGCGCGCGGATTGACCTCCAGGATGTACACCTCGCCGTCCTGCACCGCGTACTGCACATTCATCAGCCCGCGCACGTTCAGGCCCCGGGCGAGTGACCGAGTATGCTCCCGAATGCGATCCACCACCGCCGGCGCCAGCCCCTGCGGGGGAATCGCGCACGCACTGTCCCCGCTGTGGATGCCCGCCTTTTCAATGTGCTCCATCACCGCGCCAATCACCTCGGTCTCGCCGTCGGCGATGCAATCCACATCCACCTCGACCGCGTCCTCCAGGAACTTGTCGATCAGCACCGGGCGACCCTCCGACACGGAAAAGGCCTCCGCGCAAAACTTTTCAAAGAAAGATTCCGCGTAGGCAATCGCCATCGCCCGCCCCCCCAGCACGAACGACGGCCGCACCAGCACCGGGAACCCGATGCGCCGCGCAATCGCCATCGCCCCGGCCATGTCCGTCGCCGTCCCGTTCGCCGGCTGACGGACCCCGACCCGGTCGGCAAGCTGCTTGAAAAACTCGCGGTCTTCGGCCTTCTCGATGTCCTCCGGACTCGTGCCGATCACGTTCACCCCCGCCGCCTTCAACTCCAGCGCCAAATTCAGCGGCGTCTGCCCGCCGAACTGCACGATCGCCCCGTCGCACCGCTCCCGCCGGTACACCTCTAGCACGTCTTCCAGCGTCACCGGCTCGAAATACAGCCGGTCGCTCGTGTCGTAGTCGGTCGACACCGTCTCGGGATTGCTATTGACCATCACGGTTTCAAACCCCGCTTCGCGCAGGGCCTGGCAGGCATGCACGCAGCAGTAATCGAATTCGATCCCCTGCCCGATCCGGTTCGGCCCGCCGCCCAGGATCATGATTTTCTTCTTCGTCGCCGGCGGCAGTGGGGCCTCCGCCTCGTCCCCGTAGGCCGAGTAGAAGTAGGGCGTCGCCGCCGCAAACTCCGCCGCGCACGTGTCCACCGTGCCGTAGGTCGGGTGCAGGCCCATCCGGTCCCGCGCCGACCGCACGGCGTCTTCCGTCGTGCCCAGCAGCACCGCGATCTGCCGGTCGGAAAAACCATACTCCTTCGCCTGCGCAAACAGCGCCCGCTCGGCCTCCAGCCCCGCCAGCGTCTCGGCCGCAAGAATCTCGCCCTCGAAGCCGATGATTTCCCCGATCTGCCGCAGAAACCACGGATCCACCCCCGACAACGCCTCCACGCGGGGGACATCCCAACCCCTCGCTAGCGCCTCCCGCAGATGAAACAACCGCAGCGGACTCGGACGCACCACTTCCTTCTCCAGATCCGCGTCGGACAGCGCCCCTTCGCGGTCCGCGCGCCGCACCAGCCCCGCCCGGCCGATTTCCAGCGACCGCAGCGCCTTCTGCAGCGCCTGCTTGAAGTTCCGCCCGATCGCCATCGTTTCCCCCACCGACTTCATTTGCGTCGTCAGCGTGTCGTCGGATCCCGCGAACTTCTCGAACGCGAACCGCGGCGCCTTCACCACGATGTAGTCCAGCGACGGC
>CAYODC010000488.1:0-1522 GCA_964402575.1 uncultured Verrucomicrobiota bacterium | reverse complement strand
TCCCGTGCCACTTCACCTCCAGCGTCTCCTGGTTATAGCGCCGCCCCCGGCACTGCTCGCACGTCACGTAGACATCCGGCAGGAAGTTCATCTCGATCTTCAAGATGCCATCGCCCTTGCACTTCTCGCAGCGCCCGCCCTTGACGTTGAAGCTGAAGCGCCCCGGCCCGTACCCGCGCATCTTCGCCCCCGGCAGCTTCGCGAACAGGTCGCGGATGCCGTTGAACGCGCCCGTGTACGTTGCCGGGTTCGACCGCGGCGTCCGCCCGATGGGCGACTGGTCGATCACGATCACCTTGTCCAGGTGCTGCATCCCCGCGATCTTCCGGTGCTGGCCGGGCTTCTCCTTCGATCCGTAGAACTTCCGGAACAGCGCCCGCCGCAGGATGTCGTCCACCAGCGTGCTCTTGCCGCTCCCGCTCACCCCCGTCACGCACGTGATCCGCCCCAGCGGAAAGCGCACGTCGATGTTTTGGAGGTTGTTCTCCGCCGCCCCCCAAATCTCCAGCCACGCCTCGCCCGGCGCCGGACGCCGCTGCGGCACGTCGATCGCCCGTTCGCCGTTGAGGAACTGGGCCGTCAGCGAGGTCTTCGACTTCAGCAGCTCCGGCACCGTCCCGGCAAACACCACCTCCCCGCCGTGCACGCCCGCCGCCGGCCCCAGGTCGATCACGTAGTCCGCCTCCCGGATCGTCTGCTCGTCGTGCTCGACCACCACCACCGTGTTGCCCAGGTCGCGCAGGCCCTTGAGCGTCCGCAGCAGCTTGTCGTTGTCGCGCTGGTGCAGGCCGATGCTCGGCTCGTCCAGCACGTAGAGCACCCCCACCAGCCCGGCGCCCACCTGCGTGGCCAGGCGGATTCGCTGCGCCTCGCCCCCGGACAGCGTGCCGCTCTCGCGGTTCAGGTTCAGGTAGCCCAGCCCCACGTCGCACAAAAACCGCAGCCGCTGGCGGATCTCCTTGAGGACTTCCGCGGCGATCTGGCCCTCCTGCTCCGCCAGCGGCAGGTCCGCAAACCACTTCGCCGCGTCGCGCGCCGACAGCTCCATCACCTCCATGATGCCCTTGCCCGCCACCCGGCAGGCCAGGCTCTCCGGGCGCAGGCGTTGGCCGCCGCACGCCGTGCACGGCAGGCGGCTCATGAAGCCGGCCAGCTTTTGCTTGATGTAGTCGCTGCCGGTTTCCGCATAGCGCCGGTCCAGATTCGGGATCACTCCCTCGAACGGCTTGCTGTACTTCCGCCAGCCGCCGCGCATCCAGAACCCCAGCTCGACGGGCTCCTCGCCCGACCCGTGCAGGATCACCTCGCGCACCGGCTCCGGCAGCTCCTCCCAGTGCAGCTGTAAGACCTGTGTACCTGAGGATATTTCTTTTCGGTGCTAACGGATCTCTGAGAATTGTTACCGGAACACCATCAATGGATGCATCTTTCATATCGAGAATGTACGAATAGGGTTCTTTTCCAGTAGTGACCTGTTTCCCTTCGAGAGTAAAATCACTTTTCCCGTTGTTTCTGAATTGTG
>CAYODC010000487.1:0-1523 GCA_964402575.1 uncultured Verrucomicrobiota bacterium | reverse complement strand
CCAGAAAAAACTCCTCCTCTCCGTCGACGGCCAGGACCACGGATGGCTCGACACCGGCGATATCCTCGAGGTCCGCCGCGCCCCCGAATCCGTCCGCTTCGTCCACCTCCCCGGCTACTCCTGGTTCACCCTCCTCTCCCAGAAACTCCATTGGCGCGGCTCCAGCGCCGACCCCAAGTAGCCCCCCACTTCCTTCATTTTTGTCTTTTTCCCGTTGACCAGCCCCTTCCCTTCCAGTAGCTTCCTTTTACGCATCGGTGAACCGCCCCCCGGATCCCCCTTGCCAGTTGCTCCGAGGAACGGCGGATTTTTGCAACGAGTAAAATAAGAACGGAACCGCAAGGAGCCCGTTGATGAATAATGCGTTGTCCCGGCATATCGTTTGGATATGCTCGTTCCTCGTGATCTTTTCGGCCGTCGCCGCGGATTCCAACTCCGTGGTCCCCCCGGCGTTCCGCATGCCGACCGCCAATACCCAGATGAAGAACATCACGTTCGTCATCTTCGACACCGAAACCACCGGCTTCAGCCCCATCAACGACCGCGTCATCGAAATCGGCGCCGTCAAGGTCCGCGACGGCAAGAAACTTGACGAGCGCACCTGGCTGCTCAATCCCCAGCGCTCCATCCCTTGGTATGTCGAGAAAGTCCACCATATCTCCGCCGACATGCTCAAGGACAAGCCCACCTTCGCCGAGGCCTATCCCGAATTCCTCGAATTCATCGACGGCTCCGTCCTCATCGCCCACAACGCCCCCTTCGACATCCGCATGATGTCCGCCGAAGCCCACCGTGCCGGCATGCCCGCCCCCAAAAACGCCGTCCTCGACAGCCTCTACATCTTCCGCAACTGGTACCCCGAACTCAAATCCCACCAGCTCGGCGACATCATCGATTTCCTCAACATCTCCACCGACGACATGCACGCCCACCGCGCCACCGATGACTCCCTGTTCGTCTACCTCGCGATCCAAACGGAACTGGAACGCCGCAGCGACAACCCCCG
Source organism: uncultured Verrucomicrobiota bacterium (assembly GCA_964402575.1). Classification (GTDB taxonomy): domain Bacteria; phylum Verrucomicrobiota; class Kiritimatiellia; order CAIQIC01; family Lenti-01; genus Lenti-01. The sequence continues at coordinate 517 of CAYODC010000487.1, read as the reverse complement.
CTTCCGCGAACTCGTCGATTCCGCCGGCAACGTCCTCCGCTTCAACGGCGACTGATCCCCCGTGATCCCCGGCCTCCGCTTCTGCCTCCTCCTGGCCGGAGGCTTCTGCGCCGTCGCCATCCTCTGGCTTGCCGGAGACGCCTCCTACGCCCTCCGCACCCGCCGCCGCGCCGCCCGCCGCACCCGCCGCGCCGCCACCGAACCCTTCACCCTCCAACCCCGCGGCACCCCCGCCCTCCTCCTCCTCCATGGCTTCGCCGACGGCCCCTCCGTCTTCGCCCGCCTCGCCCCCCTCCTCGCCGACTCCGGCTTCTGCGTCCGCGCCCTCCATCTGCCCGGCACCGGCATCCCCCCCGCCCAAATGGCCGGCACCTCCCTCCCCGTCTGGCGTGCGGCCATCGACCGGGAAATCGCCACCCTCCGCGCCGCCGACCCCTCCCGCCCCCTCTGGCTCGTCGGCCACTCCCTCGGCGCCACCCTGGCCTTCGATGCCGCCCTGCGCCCCTCCAACGCCATC
>CAYODC010000486.1:0-1525 GCA_964402575.1 uncultured Verrucomicrobiota bacterium | reverse complement strand
TTCAACCGGGCGAGCACGCCGCTGATGGAGCTGGTGACGGAGCCGGACATGGCGAGTGCCGACGAGGCGATTGCGTTTTTGACGGCGCTGAAAGAGATGCTGATCTATGCGGGGATCAGCGACTGCAACCTGGAGATGGGGCAGATGCGCTGCGACGTGAACTCGTCGGTGCGGCCGGCGGGGACGGACAAGCTCGGGGTGAAGTGCGAAATCAAGAACATGAACACGTTCAAGGGCATCCACCGGGCGCTCGTCCATGAGCTGGAACGGCAGGTGGAGACCCTGCGCGCCGGGGGCCAACTGGTGCAGGAGACGCGCCGGTGGGATGACGAGACGGGGGCGACCCTGGCGATGCGGTCGAAGGAATACGCGCATGACTACCGGTATTTCCCGGAGCCGGACCTGCCGCCGGTGGTGCTGGATGAGGCGACGGTGGAGCAGTGGCGCGCGGAGCTGCCGGAGCTGCCGGCGGCGAAGCGGGCGCGGTTCGTGAACGACTACGGGCTTCCGGAGTATGATGCGGGAGTGCTGACGGCGGACCGGGCGATCGCCGAGTACTTCGAGGCGGCGGCGAAGCAGTCGGGGAACTACAAGGCGGCGTCGAACTGGGTGATGGGCGAGGTGTTGCGGGCGCTGGGCGAGAAGGGGCAGGGCATCGCGGATGCGAAGATCACGCCGGAGGCGCTGGCGGGGCTGATTGCGCTGGTGGACGCGAAAACGATCCACAGTTCGGCGGCGAAGGAAGTGTTCCAGGTGCTGTTCGAGAACGGGGGCGATCCGACGGCGGTGGTGAAGGAAAAGGGACTGGCGCAGGTGAGCGACACGGGGGCGATCGACGGGTTCGCGGCGCAGGCGATCGAGGGAAACCCGAAGGTGGCGGATGACTACCGGGCGGGCAAGGAGGCGGCGCTGAAGTTCCTGGTGGGGCAGGTGATGAAGCTGTCGCGGGGCAAGGCCAATCCGCAACTGGCGGCCGAGGCCCTGTTGCGCCGGCTGCAGGCGTAGTGCCGCGCGCCCGGGCGGGCGCAATTGCGCGATTCGGAATTCGAGGCTTGCGCCTTCCGATATACATATGTATATATATCGGCATGAAACTGCATGTGAAGATGGCGCTGGCGAGCGAGAGCGGCGAAGAGTTCTGCGGGGCGGGGCTGTTGGAGCTGCTGGAAGGCATCGGGCGGCACGGGTCGATCCAGCGGGCGGCGCGGGACATGGAGTTGTCGTACGTGAAGGCGCTGAAGATCCTGAACCGGCTGGAGCGGGAGCTGGGGGAGACGCTGCTGGTGCGCCACAAGGGCGGGGCGGAGCGGGGGCACACGGAGCTGACGGTCTTTGCGCGGGGGTTCATGAGGGATTTCGCGGCGCTGCGGGTGAAGGTGCGGAAGGCGGGGGAGGGGGCGTTCAAGGGATTTCAAAAACGATACGAAGGGAAGAAGGCGGAATGAAGACGGAAAATTCAATATTCAATATTCAATATTCAATCATCAAGTGGATGACGTTGGGATTGGCGCTTGTGGGCGGGCCG
>CAYODC010000485.1:0-1527 GCA_964402575.1 uncultured Verrucomicrobiota bacterium | reverse complement strand
GTCCAAGTCCGCCACCCCCCGCAGCACCAGCCTCAATCCCAGGCGTTCGGCCAGCAACCCGCCGTTCTTCTGCAAGGTCTCGACCACCCCGGCCCCCACCGTGCCGAACCCCAGCACCGCCACTCCGATTTCTTTCATCTGCGCCATAAATACGTTTCAACTCCCAATCAAAATATGAACTAGTAAGGTTACTCTTCCCCGGTTGAAACTCAAGTCCCTTTCCCCGCTATACATCGCATTCCACTGTCCGCGTTGCTGATAGGTGGATTTCAGCCTTCGCCAGCCCCTCCTCTTCCCCCGGCTAATCCCGGCGCGTGATTCCCCTCCGCGGGGCCGGATCGCACGGGCTTCCGTTCCCTTTTTTACTGGCGAATCGCTTCCCGCTCTGCCATATAGGCGGACGACCCATCCCGCCATCGGTTCTTCCGCCCTGGCGGATCGTTGAGGAATACCCACATGGCCAATCCAACCTATACCGCCGCGCGCCTCCTCCTCGCCGGATTGCTCCTCCTCGGCCTCGCTGCCTGCGGCCGCCGCACCACCGCCACCGGCGACGCCCGCACCCTCATCGGCGAGGGCTGGACCGCCTACCGCCTCAGCGAATTCCACGACGCCACCCTCTCCTTCGAGTCCGCCCGCGCCAGCGCCCCCCGCGGCTCCGACGAATGGGCCATGGCCACCTACGGACTGGCCACCACCTGGGACCTCCGCCGCCCCGGCGAAGACCCCCATAAGGCCACCGCCCTCTACCACGAAATCCTCTCCGCCGCCCCCTCCAGCCCCATGATCCCCTGGACCGAACTCGCCCTCGCCCGCCAACAGCACCTCGTCCCCGTCGGCCAGGAACCCGACTACCCCGCCGTCAATGCCGCCTACCAGCACATCCTCGAGAAATTCCCCGGCCACCTCGCCGCCAAGGAGGCCTTCCTCTACCTCCAAAGCATCCAGCTCGCCCAGCTCGACCCCAAGTCCACCCGCGCCGCCGTTAAAAACCTGCGCGATTTCGTCCAGACCGGCCACAAGGAATTCGCCGGCCCCGCCTGGTCCCTCCTCGCCGTCGCCTACAACACCCTGAAGGAACCCGAAAAACGCCTGGAGGCCGAGCAAAAATCCTTCGAACTCACCGAAGTCGACCCCGCCGACCCCTTCGTCGAATTCGCCTGGGCCTACTGGAACCTCGCCACCCTCGCCGAATTCGAAGTCGGCGACTTCGCCCTCGCCCGCAAGTACTACTCCCTCCTCCTCGAGAAATATCCCACCGACATCCGCGTCTACGGCTGCAAGCAGGCCCTCCAGCGCATGGACGAGCTCGAAGCCAGAATCCGCGCCGAAGAGGAGGGCTGATCCCCATGCGCTTCCTCCGCCCCCTCCTCGACTTCGTCCGCGCCTCCTTCGCCCTCCTCGTCGTCTTCGCCGTCTTCCTCTGGTCCGCCTGGGTCATCGCCACCTACCGCGCCCAGCAGACGCCCCCGGATTCCATCGTCATCCGCCTCGGCCACTGGCAGCTCGAAGCCAGCGTCCGCGAAG
>CAYODC010000484.1:0-1532 GCA_964402575.1 uncultured Verrucomicrobiota bacterium | reverse complement strand
AGTCAATCAGCTACCCAGTTAAATTTATTCCAATCGTTCAGACAGGTGATTGGTTGTCGGCGGGGAGAGCCGCATGTGAGGCATCCCTACGCGATGAAGAAGCCAATCCGATAAAGCCAGGTGAGAATGTCGCAGATGGGTGGTAAACGTTTGATGAGCCTAATAATCCAATTTTTTTGAAAAAATCAGCAAAATTCTGGGGTCTGTCCCCTAAATTGTGCTGGGCGAATGGGAGGCATGGGATCGGCGTGGACTCTCGTTCAAAAATTCTGGGGTCTGTCCCGAATGGCGCTAACTTAAGCCGATTCCCTTGTTTTTCTGTAGCGAGACTTGTGCGGGATTTCCTGATACTCGTGCCGGTCGCATGTCAGCAGCGGATAGGGATTCGCCCTCTTCTTCACGGCCCTGGGCTCGCGCCTTCCGGGCCTCGCGTCCACCAGATCCGTCGCGACGGCCAGGAGCAATCGCCGGAAATTGGCGATGCCTGGCGAGACGCCGCCTACCAGCCTATGCGCGAGGAACAGCCTGAAGCTCGTGGCCGCGCCCTTGAAACTGACCCGCTCCCGATCGACCCGGTGCCGACGCGCGGCCGCGTTGCCCGTCGCCCGGACCAGATTGTGGGCGACAAGCGCCGTCTTGAGCGTTTTCATGACGGAGTCCGGACTTCTGGAGCGGATGAAGCCGTAGTTCATCGAGTCCTTGATGTCGCGGAACGACTCCTCGATCTTCCAGCGTCCCAGATAGAGATCCCGGATCCACTCGGCGGGGTGGAGGGAGCAGTCCAGAAGCGTTGTGGCGATGAAGATCTCCTTGCTTCTGAAGCCCTTGCGCTGTTCGATGCTCTTGACGATGCGCACGGCGAGTTCGTCTGGAAGGGCCTCGAACTGCTCCGCCGACACGGGTGATTTTCTGCTGCGCGCGCCTTTTGTCCAGACCACCGTCCAGTCCCCCTTGGCATTGCGCACCGCCTTGGCCAGATCGAGTATGCGCCTCTGGTGGAGGCGGCAGACCATGTCGGCGCCGAGCAGGCGCAGCCAGGCCAGGGAGGCATAGGCGCAGAAGGCCCGGTCCGCCACGACGACGTCCCCCGCCCGGAAGAAGGAGATTGCGGCGATGAAGAGCCGGAAGTCATGCGTCTTCCAGTTGCCGGGGAAAATCGACAGGAACGCCCCCGTCGCGGCCGCCCGCACGGCCAATGCGGTCATTACCGGAAAGCCGCACCCCTGCGCCTGGCCCGAGGGATTGTCGTAGCGGGCGCGGTTCTCGGGCGTGTCGGCCAGCGCGAAGGAGACGCCGTCGATTTGCAGAACGCGTCTTGCCGGAGGCGGACCGGACGCGGCAAGCCCCGCCGTCGAAGTCAGTATCCGGTCGAGCAGCGCTTCCGGGAACTTGGCCCTCGCCTTGCAGAAGGCCGCCGTGTTCGCGGAGCAGTTCCGTCCCGCCGCCTGGAGCGCCTTGACGGCGCAGGCGCAGGAGGCGTTGAACGCCAGGGCCTGCGCCACCATGCTCCAGAAGAGCGTCTTGCGCCCCCA
>CAYODC010000483.1:0-1533 GCA_964402575.1 uncultured Verrucomicrobiota bacterium | reverse complement strand
GTGCGTTGCTGGGGCTGGGGGTGTTTGGCGGTTTTTTTGCGTTGGCGGTTTTGCAGGGAGAGGGCGTGGCCGGCGTGGCCTTGGCGCTGAAGTTGCGGGATGCGCCGGTGGAGTCGAATGCGGTGTATTTCGAGGAGACGCAATACCAGATCCTGACGGTGACGGCGGAGGGGGGGAATCCGATGCACCGGGCGTTTTACCAGGACAAGCTGCGGCATAGCGAAGTGGATTTGTCGGACCTGGGGGATTTGAAGTATCCGTACATGCGGATCTACGATGCGCTGGTGAACCGGCGGGCGGGGAAGAACGACGAGCCGGTGCGGCTGTTGCTGCTGGGGGGAGGGGGCTATGTGTTTCCGAACTATCTGTACCGGGCGCGGCCGGGGAGCGAGATCGTGGTGGTGGAGATCGATCCGGGGGTGACGCGGGCGGCGCAGGAGGCGTTTGGATTGCCGAAGGATGCGCCGATCGAGATCCACCACATGGATGCGCGCAACTACGTGGCGGATGCGCTGCGCCGGAACCGGGAGGCGCCGGGGAGCGTGCCGCTGTTCGATTTCATCGTGTGCGATTCGGTCAGCGACTATTCGGTGCCGTACCAGTTGACGACGCGGGAATTCATGGGGCAGGTGCGGGAGCTGTTGAAGCCGGAGGGGTTGTACATCATGAACCTGATCGATGCCTACCAGGTGGGCGGGTTCATGAATGCCATTGCGCAGACGATGGCGGGGGTGTTTCCGTGGCGGGGGGCGGTTTCGGCGGTGCCGGAGCTGGGGGAGCGGAACACGACGGTGTTTGTGGGGTCCAACGAACCGCTGGAGCTGGACAACATCGGCGAATGGACGAGCCGGGCCGGGACGTTCCAAGGGAAGGTGCTGGAGGCGTCGCATTTCGAGGATTTGCAGCGGCGCAACGGGGAATGCGTGTTGACGGACGATTGGGCGCCGGTGGAGAACCTGTTGGCGCCGGTGGTGAAGACGGACAAGATCGGGTTGCTGCTGGCGGCGATCCAAAGGGGGATCCGGTCGGCGGAGAAGGAAGACTATCCGCGGGCGGTCCGTCATTTCCGGAAGGCGCTGGAGATTTTACCGGGCAACGAGGATGCGCTGTCGAATCTGGCGCATGCGCAGGAACTGACGGGCGACGAATCGGGCGCGCTGGATGTCTATGCCACGCTGATCCAGTTGCATCCGCAGAATGTGAACGCGCGGAACCGGGCGGCGATGATCCTGGTACGGCGGGGTCATGTTGGGGCGGCGCTGGAACAGTGGGGGGAAAGCCTTCGGATCCATCCGGGCCAACCTGAGGTGCTCAACAATCTCGGCGCGGTGGCCATGCAGGCCGGGGAGCGGGACAAGGCGGTCGGCTACTGGCGGAAGGCGCTTGAATATGCCCCGGATGCGCCTATTCTGCTTCAGAATCTGGCGGCGGCCGAGGGCGGGAAGCCTTAACTGCCATTTTTCACCACAGAGGGGCACAGAGAGGGGAGGGGAAAGAATTCACCACGAAATACACGAAAATGGGGGGGAGAGA
>CAYODC010000482.1:0-1535 GCA_964402575.1 uncultured Verrucomicrobiota bacterium | reverse complement strand
TCGCCACCGACGTCGCCAGCGGAACCCGCGTGCCGGTCGGATCGGGATTCGACGGCGTCCAATTCCTGTTCCTGGCCAACAACCTGCTCTGCGGAATCGACGCGAACGGAAATTTCTTCCACGCGGCCGGCACCGGGGAGTCCGCCGCCGCAACCGTCCCGGCAGTAGCGGCCGCCGAGGAGGCTCCCGCGCCTTCCACGGCCGAGGATGAAGCCAAAAACGACCCGGCCCGCGCCGGCGCGCTGACGTTCCAATTCCTGGGCCAATGGATCGGCGACACGGCTCCGCTGGAGCAGGATCCCGAATTCCTGAAGCAGAAGGAAGCCGCCCCCGAAATGGTACAGGCATTGGCCGGCATGATGCAGGGCATGAAGATGTCGGTCTCCTTGGACGGCGTCACCATGGAGGTGATGGGCGAAACAGCCGGCCCCTTTGCCTACCATGTGGTGGCCGGCTATGACGATACCCTGGTGATCGAAACCGATGAAGGTCCCAAGCAAGGCGTTCGCTCCCGCATCGTGTTCAGCGATCCCCAGCACCTGCAGGTGATCGAACAGACCCCCGAAGGCAAGGCGATGTTCTTCAAGAAGTAGGATCGAGGAAGCCCGCTTCGCGGCCGCCCCGCCCACATGACAATTCGCCTCCTTTCCCTTGCGCCGGGCCCCGATTCCGCCGTATGATTCCTCCTTAACCGTCGCCCCTGGACGGCTCAACCCGCGGCGGGTTTGCCATGCCGCGGCTGTAATCCCAACGACTGAACCTGGGCGCCCGGCGCCCTGGATGGAGACCGAACATGACATTGAAGGATACACTCGAACGTTCCGCGGCCAAGCACGGCGATAACGTCCTGATGAAGTTCAAGCGCGAAGGCGCCTGGCAAACCCTCACCTACCGCGAATTCCTCGCCCGGGTCCGCAACATCGCCGAAACCCTCGTCCGCACCTGCCACATCCGCCCCGGCGACCGCGTCGCCCTCATGGGCGCCAATTCCCCCGACTGGTGCGCCATCCACTACGCCATCACCGGCATCGCCGCCATCGCCGTCCCCATCGACATCAAGCTCCAGGAACAGGAAGTCACCCACATCCTCTCCGATTCCGGCGCCTCGGCAATCCTGCTGGACTCCCCCGGCGACTCGAGCATTTTCGACCTGGCCGGCCGATGCCCCAACCTCCGCCACGCCATCTACTTTGGCGCCAACCGCCCCCCGCAGGACAATGGCCGCTCCCGCGGCATCCAGATGCATATACTGGACAAGCTCCTCGACGCCTCCCGCGCCCAGGCCGAGGGCCACGGCGCCGCCTACGACCGCTACCAGCCCAAGGAGGAAGACATCGCTTCCTTCATCTATACCTCCGGCACCACCGGCCGCCAGAAGGGCGCCATGCTCACCCATGGCAACTTCACCTCCAATTTCCAATCCCTCGACGCCGCCATCGAAATCCTCCCCGATGACAATTTCATGGTCATCCTCCCCCTCCACCACTCCTTCGCCTTCACCGCCTGCCTCGTCACCCCCATCGCCTCCGGCACGC
>CAYODC010000481.1:0-1537 GCA_964402575.1 uncultured Verrucomicrobiota bacterium | reverse complement strand
CCCCTCACCCCTCCGCAGCCCACGGTCAAAAGCCACACCATCCGCCTGCTGGTCGCCACCGCCATCGGGGCCGCCCTCATGCTGGTGCTGTTCATGCTGGCCATCAAGTACGCCCAGCGCGACTGGTCCCGCAAAAACCAGCTCGCCTGGAAGGCCGCCCAAGCCCGCCGCGCCGCGCAAGCCGGAACCAATGCCCCCCCCCCCCCCCCCCCCCCGCCCCGGCCGGCCAGCCGTTCGTCCCCCGTCCTTCCGCCACGCCCCGCTACCTCCGCACCCTCCACGCCGACCCCCTCATCCGCAACCACTGGCTCATGCTCGCGCGCGGACTCTCCGACCTCTCCCGCCCCGGCATGCTGGTTTCCAGCCTCCACATGGCCATGGCCGTCGGCGGCGAAAACGAAGCCATCAAAAACGACCTCGGCGTCGCCTATCTCCAGCAACGCCGCATGAAAGATGCCCGCCTCCAGTTCCTCGCCGCCGATCAAATCCGGCCCGGCTTCCCCCCCGCCCGCTACAACCTCGCCCTCTGCGCCATCACCGACCGCAACCCCGGCCTCGCCTCCCGCCTGCTCGGACAATACCTCCGCCCTCCGCATGCAGGCCCACCTCCTCGCCCAGATGGGCCGCCCCGAGGACGCCCTGCGCATGCTCGAAAAATTCCTCCAGCGCCAGCCCGCCGACCAGCCCCTGTTCCTGGAAGCCGCCGGACTCGCCGCCCGCCTCGGCCGGCACGGCAACGCCCTGCGCTATCTCGACACCGCCATCAACGGCAACCCCATCCAGGATGTCGCCAAGATGTACCAGTCCGCCGCCTTCCGCGACATTCGCCTCTCCGGCGAAGGCGACGCCCTCGCCGCCCGCATCGCCAACCGTGCCCGCGCCGCCTTCGGCACCCCGGTCCCCGCCGAGGAAATCCAGCCCCTGCGCTCCCCGACGCCCAAGTCCGTTAGCCCGCCTGTTAAAACTCGAACCGCAGCGTCACCACCGGCACCTGCGCCAGATCGGGCTGCAGCCGCCGTTCCCCGCGGATGGCCTCCGCCGCCGAATCCAGCCGCCGCCGGTTGTGGCGATGCGCCGCATCGATCCCCCCGTAAATGCTCCCCGTGTACCACGTGATCTCCCCGAACGCCACCACGGCAAATACGCCCCACAACTCCTCCTCCGCCGCCTCCGCCATCCCCCACAAAAACAGCCCGTTGAGAATCAGCGATCGCGTCGCATTCGCGTATTCCCCCGCGTAGACATATCCCAGCCCCGGCACCAGTCCCAGCACCCCGCCCACCCACGGCCTCTTGTCGCGCCCGGCCGAATAGGCGTCAAGGGCCGCGCGCGCCTCCGCCGTACTCCCCCCCGGCGCCGCCGCCAGCGCCCGCCGCGCCCCCGCCGCATCGCGATCCCGCAAGCGCGCTTCCGCCGCCCCGCGCAACGCGCACTCGCGCATCTCCTCCCCGTCCACCTTCCCCCCCAGGCTTTCCACCAGCCTTTTGGCTTCCTGGCGGCTAAAGCTTTCCAAAGCGCCGGTTAGCACAAATATCTT
>CAYODC010000480.1:0-1538 GCA_964402575.1 uncultured Verrucomicrobiota bacterium | reverse complement strand
CCTGGCCGTCCTCCGCCGCCTCCGCCGCAACGCCCAGGAGAAGCGCAAGCCATGATCCCCGAAATGCCGCGCGTCCTCCTGATCTCCCCCCAGCCGTTCTTCCAATGGCGCGGCTCCCCTCTGCGCGTACGCTTCAACGCCCAGGCCCTCGCCGAACTCAGCTACGACGTCGACCTGCTGGCCATGCCCGTGGGCGAGGATCTCTCCGTGCCCGGCGTCACCCTCCACCGCGCCCACAACATTCTCCGCGTCAAGGACCTCGCCATCGGCCCCTCCGCCCCCAAGGCCATCCTCGACATCGCCCTCTTCTTCAAGGCCGCCTCCCTCGCCCGCCGCCGCCGCTACCACGTCATCCACGGCATCGAGGATGCCGGTCCCATCGCCGCCGCCGTCGCCCGCCGCCACGGCGCCAAAATGATCTTCGAAAAACATTCCGATCCCGCTTCCTACAAAAAGGGCTTCGTCCGCAACCTCGTCATGGCCGCCTACCGCCGCGTCGAACGCTTTTCGATCCTGCGCGCCGACGCCGTCATCGCCACCGGCCCCGCCCTCGTCGAGCAAGCCCGCCTAATCGCCCCCGGAAAACCCGTCCACCACATCTTCGACATCCCCTCCTCCCTCGTCGAACCCGATCCCGCCCGCGCCGCGGCCGCGCGCGCCGCCCTCGGCCTCCCCCCCGGCGCCGTCCTGGCCCTCTATGTCGGATCCTTCGCCGTCTACCAGGGCATCGACCTCCTCTTTCAAAGCATCCTCCTGGCCTTGCGCCAAGCCCCCAATCTCTTTTTCGCCATCATCGGCGGCAGCCGCGAGCAAATCGCCCAGCGCCAGGCCGATCTCGCCGCCGCCGGCTTCGCCGACCGCGTGCGCTTCCCCGGCCACATCCACCCCGATGAACTCCCCCACACCCTCGCCGCCGCCGACATCCTCCTCTCTCCGCGCATCGCCGGCGGCAACACCCCGCTCAAACTCCTTGATTACCTCAAAACCGGCCGCGCCATCGTCGCCTGCGACAACCCCGCCAACCGCCTGATCCTCGACGAATCCAACGCCGCCCTCGTCCCCCCCGATCCCGAGTCCTTCGCCAGCGGCATCGCCTCCCTCGCCGCCGACGCCCCTCGCTGCGAACGCCTCGGCTCCACCGGCCACCAACTCTATCTCTCCACCTACAACTACGCCCAATACAAGCAACGCCTCGCCGACGCCTACCGCCAGCTCCTCGGCCCCGTCGCCCCCTAGACCCTCTCCCGCCCGCCTCGGCAGGGACGCCTCTCCCTTCCTGCCAGATGGGGCAGGTCTTGGGTAGGGCGAACCCTCCGGGTGAGCCGGAAGGATGGATTCATCCTCGCTGCATCATTTATGTAATTGCTCGAGTCCACTCCCCCGCCCACCTCGGCCCTCGTTCCCGCAAAACAGGAAAACGGTCCACCAGCGGTCCTCCCATTTCGTTGCCTCTCCTCTTTGTTAAAAGTATATTTGATCTTCACTACCCGAGGTCAAATGCACACCAAACCCCTTCCTCTTTCCCGCCCCTTTGCATC
>CAYODC010000479.1:0-1543 GCA_964402575.1 uncultured Verrucomicrobiota bacterium | reverse complement strand
ACGACACGGCCGACCACATGATGCTCGGCATCCGCCGCATCCTCTCCCGCGGCACCCTCACCGAAAAGGATGTCCAAATCCTTCTGGGCATGGCGTCCCAAACCCAGTGGGCCGCCGGTCACATCCCCCCCAAGCCATGACCCTCCCCACCCAGCATGTCCTGTCCGTCATGGTCGTCGCTCTCAACGAGGAACGCCACCTGCCCGGCCTGAAGCACGCCCTCGACAAGCTTCACCTCCCCGACGGCTGGAGCCTCGAAACCATCCTCATCGACGGTGGCAGCCATGACGACACCGTCGTGGCCGCCCAGGCCGCCGGATTCGACGAATGTCACGTGCACCCCGGCGCCTCCATCCCCGTCTGCCGCAACCACGCCCTGCGCCTCGCCCGCGGCACCGCGCTGGCCTTCCTCGACGGCGATTGCATGCCCGAACCCGACTGGCTCCAGCACGCCGCGCCCTGGCTCGTCAAGCCCGGCCCGGTCCTGATCGGCTATCCGGTGCAACCGCCGGAAACCGGCAACTGGATCCAGCGGGCCTGGCACGCCCATTGGCGCCACAAGCACGCCCATCACTCGAACCATTCCCCCGCCCCCGTCACCGTGGAGGCCTTCCGCCTCCTCACCACCCGCAACCTGCTGTTCAACCGCGCGCTGCTGGAACTCGTCCCCGGCTTCGATGAATCCCTCACCACCGGCGAAGACACCGATTTCGCCTTCCGCGCCGCGCAGGCCGGCGTCGAAGTGGTCGCCTTGCCCGACCTGCACGTGATCCATCTGGGCGAACCCTCCACTCTCCGCCAGTATTTCCGACAGCAGCTCTGGCACGCCAACCGCAAGGCCTACACCACCATTCTCAAGCAGTCCGGCGGCACCTCCGGCGCCAACGCCATTTTCTTTTCCGTCGCCTTCCTCGGCAGCCTCGTGCTGGCCGCCCTCGGCCTCGTGCTGGCCTTGTGCCTCTCCCCGTGGGCCCTCTTCCTCCTCGCGCCGCTGGCCGCCGTGACCGCCGCCCCCGCCCTCTGGATCGCCGACCGCGCCAATTCCCCGGTGCTGTTCCTCCACCTGACCATCCTCTATTTCCTCTATGGCTTCGCCCGCGCGATCGACCTCGTCGGTCTTGCCCCCCGCAAGAAATCCTGGAAGTCTTGAACCGAATGGAGCGGATCCGGATTCTGGATTTGAATTTTGAACATTGGATATTGAATATTGGAAATTGAGATCCCCCCATGCCCTCCACTCCCCAACCCGTCACCAGCCTCCAGAACGCCGGCATCAAGGAAGTCGTCAAGCTGCGCCAGCGCTCCCACCGCGACGACTCGGGGCGGCTGATCGTCGAAGGCTACCGCGAAGTCAAGCGCGCCCTCGACAACCGCATCCCCGTCCACAAGCTGTTCTATTGCCCGGCGCTCTACCAGGGCAAGAACGAGCCCGTGCTCGTCGCCCGCTGCGCCGAACTCGACGTGCCGCTGTTCGAATGCAGCGAGCCCGTCTTCATGAAGATCGCCTACCGCGACCGCCCCGAAGGCCTGCTGGCCCTCTGCC
>CAYODC010000478.1:242-1547 GCA_964402575.1 uncultured Verrucomicrobiota bacterium | reverse complement strand
TGAAATACACATGCCCGCTCGTCGGCCGGATCAGCCCCGTGATCATGTAGAAACTGGTCGTCTTGCCCGCCCCGTTGGGCCCCAGCAGCCCCACGATCTCCCCCTCCCGGACATTCATGTCCACCCCGTTGACGACCCGCCGGCGCCGGTACTCCTTGACCAGCCCCCGCGTCTCGACCAGCATGTCGGCTCGACTGGGCTCCGCCACTAGTGGTACCTCTTCACGAATAGAATCCTAACCTGAAATTTCCGGCGCGGCAAGCGGCAAAACGCCCGCTACGGCTTGAAAAACTTGTCCACCCCGCCCTCGTCCTCCGAGTAGATCACCAGCCGCGCCCGCGGCTTGCATTCCAGCCGCTGCTCGTCGCGCCAGAACGTTATGACCTCCCCTTCGAGGATGTTGCGCCCCTGCATCACCTGCGGCGGCCCCCCCGCCAGCACGATCCGCCCCGACACCACGTCGTACGTCGCCACGTCCGCCCGCGCCTTCTTGTCCTCCTGCGTCAGCAGCACCTTGCCCTCCGCCTTGATCGTCTGCGCCCCCCCGTCCTCGTCGAACACGATCGTCAACCGGCTCGCGCTCATCTGCATCCGCGGATCGTTCACCACCACGTTGTTCTCGAACAGCGCGAACTTCTTGATGTAGTCGAACGTCAACTTGTCCGCCGTGATCACCGTCGCGTCGTCCGACGCCTCCAGCGAACGCCCGTCGTCCTCCAGCGCCGCCTGCGCCGCCCCGGCCATGCCCCACGCCGCCGCCGCCAGGGCCGCCGCCGCCATCCATCTGCCGCATCTGTTCATTTCCGGTTCCTCTACTCTGTTTCCGCCGCCGCGGCCGCCGGCGCCGGCTTCGGCGCCACCAAATCCGTCTCCATCTTCCCGTCCAGCACCACCTTGGCGTTCTTGAAGATCTGGAACTGCTCGTTCTCGCCGTTCCACGCAAAGCCATCCCCCGTCAGCACCGCCTTCTCCGCCACGATCCGGATGTGCTCCTTCGACGCCGCCCGCTTGCGGTTCGGATCGTACACGCACTCCGGCGAAAACACCCGCGCCGTCACCTGCCCATCGCGGAAAATCTCGATCTTCAGCCCCGTCAACTGGATGATCCCGTCCTGCAAAAACGTCGCCGTTTCGCCGTAGAGCTGCTGCTTGAGCTTGCCGTCCTCCCCGTATTCGGGAAGGCGGAAACCCTTGACCGCCTGGCCTTCCAGCTGGGCCTGCGCCCCGCCCGCCACCGCGCCGGCCAGCACCGCTGCCGCCACCATCCGCCTACGCCAGCTCATCGATCCTCCGGCATTGCCGCCA
>CAYODC010000478.1:0-232 GCA_964402575.1 uncultured Verrucomicrobiota bacterium | reverse complement strand
CCGATCGCCTCCAGCGGCAGCGCGTTGTCCTTGTCCGACTTCGCCTCCAACGGATTCCGATGCGTCTCCCAGAACAGCCCGTCGCACCCCGCCGCCACCGCCGCCCGCGACAGGTATGGCGCCCACTTCCCGTCCCCGCCCGTGCCCTCCGCCCGCCCCCCCGGCAACTGCACGCTGTGCGTCGCGTCGAACACCACCGGATACCCGAACTCGCGCATGATCAGCAAACTGC
>CAYODC010000477.1:0-1547 GCA_964402575.1 uncultured Verrucomicrobiota bacterium | reverse complement strand
TGTCGCGGCCGGTTCAAAAGTGAACAGAGACGGTTCAAAAGCGGACAGGAGACGGTTCAAAAGCGGATTTCTTCGTTCGGGGTGAAGATGAAACTGGCTTTTCGTGCCGGGGATGGGTGAGATCGCGTGTAGCGCGTGCAGGATACGGCTCTGCCGGAGGGCAACCGGAGCGGCAAGCGTTGCCAAGGGGCTTCAGGCTCCAGACCGTGCTGCAGGCGACTGCGGCACGGTCTCTTTCTGGAGTCGAGAGCCTCTTGGCTCCCATGCGGAAAACTCCGGGGGTTTGGGGGCAGCGCTCCCATGGAGAAGATTGATCTTTTCCGCATGGGTTTTGATCGGCCATGGTGCCGGGCTATGAAAAAAACAACTGTTCAGTAGGCTCCCGCCGGTTTTCGTACGGGAGGTTTTGGAGTCTTTCAATGCGGGAGCCCTTGGCGCGGCCGAGGCTGCAAACCAACTGGGCGTTGGCCGGACTCGCCTGTACGAGCTTCGAACGGTGTATTTGCGCGACCGCCAGACCTATGTTCCCGGAATCAGTGGCGGTGCTCGCCATGGGGCATGGCCGCCAGAGGTTCTCAGATTTCTTGAAGAGTTCCTGCCCTTGCAACAGCCGGCCAACTACCAGCTGATCACCGACGAGTTACTCCGGCTTCATGGATTCAAGCGGGCCCGTTCAAGCGTGGAAGCCTATGTGAAGGCCCACTTGGCCCATCTCGTCCCCGCAGCGAAACGCGAAAGAAAGATATACCGTCGTTTTCGTCGCGCTTACGTGGGCGAACTCTGGCAACACGACAGCAGCATCCACCAATGGTGGCCGGCCGCCGCCAAGCAAATCCTGCTGTTAAGTGTGGACGATTGTTCCGGGCTGACCCTGGGAGGACGCTTTGTCCCAGCGGACACGACTTGGAACCACTTCGAACACTTCCGACATCTGTTCGAGGAGTGGGGCATTCCCCTGAGCATCTATACCGATGCGCTGAGTTTGTTCGGAGCCAGTTCCAGCCACGATCATGCCGATCCTGTTAGCGAGTTCCAACGAGCCCTGCGTGGTCTGCATGTGGCCCATCTGGTGGCGCCAACCCCGCAGGCCAAGGGCAAGATCGAACGCCGGTTCCTAACGTTCCAGCGCCGATTGGTTGCCCTGTTGGCCCATGCGGGCGTCAGAGACTATCCCGCCGCCAACGAGATCCTTCAGATGGAGATCCAACGTCAGAATCGCACCACGCTTCGCTCAACGGGGCGCGTGCCCATGGAGATATGGGAAGAGCAAACCATCTCGCAAACCTCCAAACTGCGGCCTTGCCCTGCAGCTGCGCTGCTCAATCTGCACCTTTCCTTGCGCTTGCGGCGGCGGGTCAACAACGATCATACCGTCGATTTCGAAGGGCAAAACTACGAGATTATGCCTACGACAAAGAAGTTCGTGAGCATCCTACATCATCCCGGGCGGAAATTCTGGGTGCTTGAAGAACCTCCAAGTGATGTATGGCCCAATGTGCTTGGAACTTACACACTCTGAAAGCTGTCCGCTTTTGAACCGGCAAGAA
>CAYODC010000476.1:0-1548 GCA_964402575.1 uncultured Verrucomicrobiota bacterium | reverse complement strand
CCATGGTCGGCGGCGAAGACGTCTATGTCCGCGGCCGCTCCCCTGAGGAACAGAAACAACGCCCCCCCCGCTTCAAGGGCCGTTCGGAACGCCGCCGCCGCCTCCAGGCCCAAAGCGGCACCCTATAAGGAGACCTCCCATGAACCTTCCCCGAACCTTCGCCCTCCTGCTCCTCTCCGCCCTCGCCTTGCCCGCCCCTGCCCTCGAACCCGACTCGAAACCCGACCGCGCCCCCGGCAACGAAATCGCCTTCGCCTCCTTCACCGCCACCGGCCGCGTCGACTTCGACGACCCCACCGACCCCGCCCTCTCCGGCCACGTCTCCCTCCAGGAGTCCGCCCTCTCCCTCCCCCTCGCGCAAACCGAGTTCAACGGAATCTCCCTCGCCGCCGGCGCCTGGGCCGGCTGGACCCGCCTCGATTTCCAGGGCCATCCCGACCTCGATGCCGAAGACCTCTTCGGGCTCGCCGCCGCCTTCATGGCCGAACACCCCGCCCCCGTCGACGGCTGGGGCTTCTCCGCCTTCCTCCTCCCCGGCTTCTACTCCGACTTCCATTCCGGCCGCACTGGCGAAGGCAAGATCCTCCTCCATGCCGCCGCCGAATACGCCTTCTCCCCCGCCTGGCGCGCCCAGCTCGGCCTCGCCTACGATACCGCCTTCGGCGACCCCTCCCTCTATCCCGTCGGCGGCCTCGTCTGGCAACCCTCCGACTCCCTCGCCCTTCGCCTCCTCCTCCCCGCCCCCTCCCTCTATTGGTCCCCCTCCCCCCATTGGAGCCTCTTCGCCTTCGCCCAGCCCGCCGGCGATCGCTGGATCGTCGATGACGACCAATCCGGCGAACAGGAATTCCTCATCGAAGCCTGGCGCGCCGGACTCGGCACCGAATGGCACCTCTGGTCCGGCTTTTGGCTGCGCCTCGCCGGCGGCCTCGAATTCGACCGCCGCTACGAAGCCCTCGACAACGGCCGCACTCTCCTCGACGACCAGATTGACGACGCTTCCTTCCTCTCCATCGCCCTCGTCCTCTACTGAACGCCCTCGAAATGGGGATCAGGCCTATGATCCGGAGCGGGGCCGTTTCCTCCCTCTCCCGCGCACCCAGCCCGCCGAAGGGTTCAGGACCGCAAACAGACGCGATTACGGCGGCGGCCCCACCTGCTTGGCCATCCGCCAATCATCCATGACAAAGCCGCCGCCGATGTCCGTCACCAACCGGCGGCTCTTCTGGAACCCCATTCGCTCGTAGAACGCGATCGATCCTTTGTTGTGGAGGTTCACCGTTAGCCACAATTCCCCGCATCCCAACTCCACACTCCGCGCCACGGCCAGCTCCACCATGGCCCGCCCCAGCCCCGTCCCCCTGACGGACTCCCGAACATAGATCTTGCTCAGCAGCACGCGGCCCCCCGCCGGATCCGGCACCAAGGCGCAATAGCCCGCTCCCGGCGCCAGGTGGTATTCATAGCCCTCCTCCGCCATCTGCTTCGTTATGGCCGCCTCGCTCTGGAACCGGTCCAGCATGTACTCCACCTGCGCCGCCCCGATGA
>CAYODC010000475.1:789-1549 GCA_964402575.1 uncultured Verrucomicrobiota bacterium | reverse complement strand
GTGAGCATGGCGTCCGTGCGGGGGAGCATTTCGTAGAGGTCGCGCGGGGGCATGGCCGGGTTGAAGCCGGTGGTGATGGATTCGGGGAAGACGAGGAGTTTCGCGCCGACATCCTCGACGGCGCGACGCAGAAAGTAGATGCAGCGGTAGAGATTGGTGGGGATGTCGTTGGGAACGACCGAAAACTGGGCGCCGGCGATGATGATGCGCGAATCGGTCGATCGGCGGCGGGGGGGGGAGGATGGACGGCTCATGGCGGGTATGGATTTCCTTATGGGGGTGCATGCTAGCGAAAACCGCGGATGCGATTCAATCCGGAAACGGCCCCCCCAAAAAAAGGTTTCACCGGCCGGAAGTTTGGAGAAACGATTGAACCGAACCGGGCGGAAACATCTTGAATTGCGAATTGAAGGGGGGCACGATTCCCACTTAAGGTTAACCAGACAAGCACACAGGAAACCCCAAGGAGAAGTGAACATGGCAATCGATGCGATGGAAATGAAACTGCGGCCTCCGGAGATTCCGCTCAAGCCTTATCCACCGAAGCTCATCACGCTGGCATCGGGCGAGAAGATGGTGGTGCGCGAAGCGAAGCGCGAAGAAGTCGGCGCGCTGCTCGGGACGGTTTTTCCGTTGATCGGGGTGCCTTCGGACTTCTACGACATCGTGGCGGTGCGCATGTATTCGGAAATCCTCGGATGGTACCGCTACCGGGTGGCCAACGAGTTCGTGCTGGTCGGCGCGATTGATGGCGTGATCG
>CAYODC010000475.1:0-779 GCA_964402575.1 uncultured Verrucomicrobiota bacterium | reverse complement strand
CTGGGCATGAGCCTGCACACGCTGACGATCAAGCGCGGCCTGCGCGTGGGCGCGCAGCTCTTCGCGGCCAAGATGGAGCACCATCTCGACATTCTGGGCGAAGAGGAAGTCTACATCGTGGCGGAGAGCCCCAATGGCTTCAAGCGCTGGATGATCGAATATCAGTTGGAAGACCGCTCGGCGCAGTTCCCCGAAGTGCGCCACGAGCTGGGCGGCGTGCCCACCTTCGTGCTGACCCGCCCGCTGTGGGAAGCGGTCCGCCCCATCAAGTGCACCGGCAGCCGGCCGATCTCAGACGCCGATCTCAAGACGGCCGACAAGCTCATCATGCCGTCGGAATATTCGCAGATCCCCAACTTCAAGAGGTAAGTCGATCATGGCCAGAGTCGGAATCGTGGGAATCGGGCATACCCGGTTCGGAAATTCGTCGGAATACGACTTGGGGGACGTCCTCGCCTACGCGGCGACGGACTGCCTCAAGGACGCGGGCTTTTTGGAGCGCCGCAAGGAGATCGACCAGGTTTTCGTCGCCAACATGGCCTCGGGCATGTTCTGCCACCAGACCGCCGTCGCGTCGGCCATGATCAGCAAAATGGACATGGAACCCGTGCCGGCCGAGCTGATCGAAAACGGCCCGGCTTCGGGTGCCAGCGCCATCAAAGTCGGCTACATGGCCGTGGCCTCGGGCATGGCGGACGTCGTCCTCGTCGTCGGCGGCGAGCTAATGCGCAAGGTGACGGGCTGGAACGCGACGGACATCGTCGCGACGATGCTGCACA
>CAYODC010000474.1:0-1550 GCA_964402575.1 uncultured Verrucomicrobiota bacterium | reverse complement strand
CACCGCGACGTCGGCGGCTGCCGCGCCAGCATCTACAACGCCGTCGGCATGGATGCCGTCGACGCCCTCGTCGCCTTCATGAACGACTTCCAGTCCAAGAACGGCTGAGCCCCCGCCCCATCCTGAAACCCACACGCGCCGCGGCCCCCCGCGGCGCTGCTTTTTCCCCGAACAACACGCGCCTCCCCCACCAATACCCTATTCCCCACGATCATCGAACTCCAGCGTCACCTCGATGAACAGCCGGTTGCCCGCACGCCGCGACCTCACCCCGTGGAACGCCTCGAATTCGGTGAAATGCTCGGCCAGTCGCCGCATCACGATGATCTGCACGTCCTCGGCAAGCGTGTGGTCCAGCACGTCCTTGAGCGATTCGCGCATCACGGGAACGTAGGATCCAATCGCAATGACCGAATACGCCAGCCCACATGCCGGATCGATGTATACCGCCCACTCCTCCTCCCGAAATACCATGGCCAGCCCGAGCGCCACGAGTACGGCCGCCGATGACCACACATCCGTTCGCTCGTGCCGCCACTGAATGTAGCGCCCCGGCGACTCCTTCGCCAGCCGCTTGTAGTAAATCCAGAAGCCGGAGCTCACTCCTCCCCGGAACAGGTCGTGGGCGAACTCGCCCGGCGGTGGTCGGACCCGGAACTCGCCAGGGAAATCTCCGCATTTCTCGAGGGTCGCATTCCGCCGCCCTTCGCACGCGCCCCCCGGGCCGTGCTGTCTCGCCACGTCGCCACGCCGGACAACGAGTTCAACGAATTCATGGCGCAAAGCCGCCGGCTGGGCCTTTCGCCGCTGCTCGTCGAATTCTCCGACGACCGGTTCACCACCACCAACCGGGGCAAGGTCTCTTTGGTCAAGATGACCTTACACCATGGCGTGGATCACAAGGGAAACGCCCGCCATTCGCACCTGCGCGTCGTCGACGGCATGGACGCTGGCCAGAATCGCCCCCTGGCCCAGATCCCAACCTGCTGGGGAGAACCCCTGGTGGACTTCCATCACCGGATCCTGCGCGAATTCCACGCCACCGAAGTCTATGA
This sequence comes from uncultured Verrucomicrobiota bacterium, assembly GCA_964402575.1. Lineage (GTDB taxonomy): Bacteria > Verrucomicrobiota > Kiritimatiellia > CAIQIC01 > Lenti-01 > Lenti-01. Next base: position 495 of record CAYODC010000474.1, on the reverse strand, counting down.
CGCGTCCCGGTGGCTCCGGCAACTCGGAAGCCGCGCGCAATTCTATTACCCCAAGTACCTCGCCATGGTCTCCATCCGGCATGTCCTCTTCGAGAACATCGAACCCGGCCGGGAAGAACGCTTCTTCCTCGACATCATGCGGCCGTCGATCAAGATCATCCGCCAGCGATTCGGCCTGAAGCCGCTGATCCTGCCCATCGCCCCGGCCGAGGAAATGCACGATCGCTTCTGGTGGTCCTATCCCGAAGCCGTGAAGCCCCTGGTCGAACAATCCAGGCCGGCACCTCTGTAGGAACCCATCCCGTTGATGAAGGCGGGACGAATCCCAGAACCCGCCCATTCCCTTCCGCCCGTCTGCAACACGCCAAGCCCGAATGCCCCCCCAATGGCCATGACGACCCCTTCCCATCTGCTTCTGGAACCCTCCCCCCTGAATATCCACAGTTTATAAAGTGTGGATATCCCTGGCTCCATCCACCTGAACCCCGAACCCTG
>CAYODC010000473.1:0-1552 GCA_964402575.1 uncultured Verrucomicrobiota bacterium | reverse complement strand
CTGTTCGGATTTGCGCTCGACGGCTTCGAGGGTGTTGAAAGCGTTATGGGGCGTGAACAGGACGTTATGGCGGCCGTGCAGACGAAGCAGCGCCTGATGATCTGTCGTGAGTGCCGACGGGTTGCCGGTACGCAAAGCGGGGGCGAGGGTGGCTTCTTCGTTGAAGACGTCGAGCGCCACGCAGGAAAGGATTCCCTCCTCCAGCGCCGCTTCCAGCACAGCGGCGGGCGTGAATTCGCCGCGCGCGACGTTGACGAGGATGGGCCGGCGGCGGGTTTGGGCGAGCACTTCGCGGGTAAAATAGCCGCGGTTCCGGGAGGTCAGGTTCATGGAGCACACGATGATGTCGGCATGGCGAAGGGCATCTTCCGCGGAAGCATAGGCGACATCGGCATGGCGGCGAATGGGATCCACCCCGTGCACGATCAGGCCCAGGGCGCTGGCGATGCGCCAGATTTCATAGCCGATGTGGCCGACGCCAAAGAGGGCCATGGTTTTTCCCGGGTTTTCCCGGCCCGTCAGATGGTCGCGGCGGAAATGCTCGAATTCGGCCAATTGCCGAGGCAGGCGGCGGAGAAGCGCCGTCCACAGGAGCATGGCCTGCTCGGCGACGGCGCGGACGCAGTACAGCGGCAGATAGCCCAGGGCCGGGCCGGGAGAAGGGTTCGCGCGGGGGAGGGCCAGCAGATGGTCATAGCCGGTGGAACGGGTCAGCAATCCCTGCAGCGAACCGATCCAGGCTGGCGTCAGGACAGATTGTGTCCGGATGCTGACCACGGGTGCGGGAGGAGCGGCATGACCGGTTTCCTGGATCGTGAGGGGCGAGTGGCCGACATGCAAGCCCGCCTCGCCGGCATAGTGAAGCAACCGTTCGGCCTCTTCGGCAAAGGCTTCGTAGAAAAAGGCATCCAATGGCGCGCCGCCCCCGGTCATGGGAGGGAAACCGCCGGCTCCGGCGGGACGGGGGTGCCGGCGCCTTGGCGCAGCAGATCCAGGGTCAGATCCGGTTGGCCGACGATGGCGGGAGTTTCGTCCGGGGGTTCGGGTTTGAACTCTGGAGCAGGGTCGGGCGGGTTGGACTTGGACTGATCCGCAACCCGCGCAGGGCGGGTCGCCGGGCGTTTCCTGGCCTTTTCTTTCTTGGGTGGGGGCGGGGGCGGGGCCGGCTGATCGGTGGCGGGGTCTTGGGGGGGAACTTCAAGGGAGGGAGGCGGCCCCGGTTCGGCAGAGGCCGGCAGGGCTTCGGCCATCGGTTCTTCCGCGGGAGCGGCGGGAGCCGCGGGTGGCGCCATCTCCGCGGAGGCGGCAGGTCCGGATTCGGCCGCGGGGGCGGGGGGTTGGGGGCTGGTGCGCGGGCCGCGGCCGAAAAAGAGGGCCAGGCCGACGACGATCAGGACGAAGACCGCCAGCAGGATGGTCATGCGGCGTTCGGCGCGGCGCATCACTTCGCGCAGGAGCTGTTCGGATTCCCGCGAGCGGTGGATGAGGTCGGTGATGGTGCGCGAGGAGGCGCGCTGGGATTCATCCATCGCGGCGAGGGTGTGGTTGAGGT
>CAYODC010000472.1:0-1568 GCA_964402575.1 uncultured Verrucomicrobiota bacterium | reverse complement strand
CACCTTCTATTCCGCCCAGTGGGACGACCGCAACGACTTCGACGGCGACGGCTACTCCAACTACGACGAGGTCTACGCCGGCTTCACCGAAGAAAACAACATCTACAAGTACAGCATCTACGATTCCGGCTCGAAGCCTTCCGGCGATCCCGGCACCGTGCCTTCCGCGGCCTCCTGCAACCCGTCCCTGCCCACTACCGGCACCGTGGCCCAAATCACCTACACCGCCAACGGCGGAACGCTCTCCAACGCCGCCCAGGTCGTCATGCACATCGGCCACTCCAAGCGCACCACCGGCTCCTGGCAGGATGTCGTCCAGATCCCCATGACCCAGAGCGGTACCAACTGGGTCGCCTCGTACGACGTGCCCGCCAGCGCCACCTCCATCGACGTCACCTTCTTCGATGGCGGCACCACTTGGGACGGCCGCGATTGGCAGTTCACCGTTTCCGGCGCCGAAGGCCCCGACTTCGTCATGGACGCCGCCCTCGACAGCGCCGCCTTTGAAATCGCCGAGTACAGCGGCATGAAGCTCTGGGCTGCCCTCCGCGGCACCAAGCTCTACGTCGCCACTTGGGGCACCGGGGCCGGCAAACCGGCCACGAACGACCACTTCCTCTGCCTGTCCACCAACCTGGGCGACGCCACCGCAACGCCGTGGGCCAAGCAAGGCTACGTTTTCCTGCCCACCAACTTCCCGTATCTCGCGGGCGAAGGCGGCAACGTCTGGAGCGGCTGGTTCAACGTGGCGGCCGATAGCACCACGAACGCGAACTCGAACGCGGACGAGACCTACAACTACCTGGAAGGCGTTATCGACCTGGCGGTCAATTTCGGAAGCGTGCCGGAAGCTCTCTACATGGTCGTGGGCGTCTATGGCAGCGACGACGGCGCCGCTCTCGTCAACCAGGTGCCCGCCATGTGGGACAGCGGTTCCAACCTCGAAATCACGGAGATCCTCCGCGTCCCGACCGCCTCCATCCGCGACGAAAACGCCGATGGCTTCTTCGACGGCGGCAATCCCCAGATGTGGACGATCGTCGACGGCAACGAAGCCGATGCCAACTACGGCCTGCGCCGCTTCTTCCTCGACGAAGTCGCCGGCGACCAGGAAAGCCTCGCGGTCCGCCTCCAGCCCAACCCCGGCGGCACCAACCAGGTTACGGCTGTCGAACTCTTCAGCAACCTGAACCGCCGCGACTACGCCAAGATGCCGGGCGACGAGAATCCCAACGACGTCACCACCACCTCGCTGGACACCTACTACAAGGCCTACGCCATGTCCGGCAGCGCCGGCACCTATTCCGTCACCGTCGCCGTCAACCGCTGCGGCGCCTACCGCCTCAACGCCCGCTGGCAAATCAACGGCAACACCAACTGGCACTACTACACCGATAACGGCCTGCGCCGCGATTGCGCCGTCGTCGTCTCGCCCAAGAAGGCCCTGAATACCTCGCTCTATGAACTCAATCCGCTGACCGCCGAGGCTACCTCCGACCAGTTCGCCGGCCGTTCCACCTTCCACAACATGGTCATCGATGACACCGACCGCCCCAACGGCATCAGCA
>CAYODC010000471.1:0-1576 GCA_964402575.1 uncultured Verrucomicrobiota bacterium | reverse complement strand
CCCCGGCGCCACCTTCGCATAGGCTTCGAATTCCCGGATGAAATGCGGCTGGTCGTAATACCCATGCGCCAGCGCCGCATCCAACCCGGCCGGCGATCTCGCCAGCAACAGCTCCCTCACCGTCTGCTGGAACCGCGCCAACCGGTGGAACTCTTTCGGCGTCATCCCCAGCGCCACCTTGAACCCCCGCTCCATCCGCCGCCGCCCCACGCCCATCTCCGCCGCCACCGCCTCGATCCGGCACGCCGCATGGCCCCGATACACCCGGCCCGCCGCCGCATCCACCCAGTCGTCGCCCCGCCGGTGGATCCTCAACCACCGCGCCAGTTGCCCGTTCAACAGCTCCAGACGCTCCCGCGTGTCCTCCGCCTCCGCGATCCGCCCCGCCCACCGCCCCCCTTCCCGACCCCACAAATCCTCCACCGCCACCGATCGGTCGAAGAGTTCTTCCGCCCCCGCCCGGCAGAAATGCCGCAACGCCCCCATCCGAAACCGGACCGCCGTGAACCCCACACGCCCCGCCGCCGCCAACGCCCAGGGCCCTGTCCGCACGCACAACAGATGCGCCCGCCCCGCCGCCGCCCCGAACGGCCTCCCGTTGTGGAAAAACACATCATGCCCCGTCCCCGGCAGCAGCGTCGGCAACGGATCGCCCTCCCCCGACTCCCAGGTCCAATACCGCTCGATGTACGGCGCCAATTCCGCGCTTGGCTTCCATGACCTCCTCTTCATGGCCCCGTATCCTCCCCTCCCGTCCCCGAAAGTCAAGTGCCCGTCCCATCGCCTACACCCCATCATTTTTATAAGTTTTCTGGGCTTCCCCCCCCCGTCAATGGCAGGATGGCCTTCCACTGAAAACTATCTTGAAAGGATTGCCCCATGTCCACCCTACTCGTGAACCCCGATCTCTGCACCCGCTGCGGACGCTGCTCCGCCGTCTGCCCCATGGGCATCGTCGTGCCCCCCGGCCCCGACTCCCTCCCGCGCGTGCCCGACGAGGCCGCCGCGCGCTGCATCCGCTGCGGCCACTGCGAGGCCTTCTGCCCCGCGCAAGCCCTGCTCCTGAACTTCCGCCCGGAAGACAAGACCCCGCTCCCGCCCGGCGCCGGATCCCTCTCCCCCTCCGACCTGATCCCCTATCTCCAGAAACGCCGCTCCATCCGCCGGTTCACTCCCGATCCCATCCCGCGCGATCAACTCCTCTCCCTCCTCGACGCCGCCCGCTACGCCGCCTCGGGCGGCAACGGCCAGCCCGTCCAATGGCTCGTCCTCTCCGACCCCTCCCGCATCCGGACCGTCGCCGCGCTCACCATCGACTGGATGCGCACCCTCCTGGGCTCTCCGCACTCGCTGGCCGCCTACGTCCCCGCCCTCCTCGCCGGCTGGCAGGCGGGCCATGACGTCATCTGCCTCAACGCCCCCCACCTCCTCTTCGCCCATATTCCCCTCAACATCCCCATCGCCCAGGTCGACGCCATCATCGCCCTCACCCACGTCGACATCGCCGCCCCCGCCTTGGGAATCGGCACCTGCTGGGCCGGATTCGTTTCGGCGGCCGCCGCCCTGCACAAGCCGC
>CAYODC010000470.1:0-1581 GCA_964402575.1 uncultured Verrucomicrobiota bacterium | reverse complement strand
ACCAGGTCAACGAGAACTTCCAGGAGCTGTTCAAGCAGTTGTTCGGCGGCGGCAATGCGAAGCTGGTGCTGGTGGACGAGGAGAATGTGCTGGAGTCGGGCATCGAGATCATTGCACGCCCCCCGGGCAAGAAGCTGCAGACGGTTTCGCTGTTGTCCGGCGGCGAGCGCACGCTGACGGCGGTGGCGCTGCTGTTTTCGCTGTTCAAGGTCAAGCCCAGCGCGTTTTGCCTGACGGACGAGTTGGATGCGCCGCTCGACGACAGCAACATATCGCGCTACCTCGAGATGCTCAAGGGATTCGTTTCCAAGACCCAGTTCATCATCATCACCCACAACCGCCAGACGATCGGCGCCGCAGATGCGCTCTATGGGATCACGATGGAGAAGCGGGGCATCACCAAGATCGTTTCGATGAAATTCCGGAAGCACGAAGGAGGGGTGCCCGCGGCGGCGGAGCCGGTGGCCCCTACGGCCGAACCCGCCCCGGCATCGGATCCGGCCTGAATTATTCACGGCGTGGAAAACAACTTTTCCACAGGGTGGAAAAAGGGACGGTTCGGGCGGAGCGAGGAGGGGAGACCGGATATCCACTATTTATAAACTGTGGATTACGGTATAAAAGCCAATGGGTAAATATTTCGTTTTATGTTGAATTCTGAGCAATGGATACAGGTCTATAGAAAGAGCGTGAAAGTATCCACTATTTATAAATAGTGGATAAGAAATCAGAAGACAACTACGGGCTCCGGGTGAGAGCAAGCTGTTGTTGATCAGGAGCGGGCCCTGCCCCCGCTTGTGGTGGAGAGCCAGAATAAATGGGCGGTGAGGGGCTCGAACCCCCGACATTCACGGTGTAAACGTGACGCTCTGACCAACTGAGCTAACCGCCCGGGAGAACGATCCCCACCTTACGGCAGGGGGGCGCGCGGCGCAATCCTGTTGTCGGGCGGAGGGCGTCCGGGTAGGATGCCGGGCATGAAGACAGTGGGCGTGGCGACGGGATTGGACTATCGGCAGCGGATCTGCCGGGCGATGAACTTCATCAGCGGGAACCTGGACCGGGACCTTTCGCTGGAGGAGATCGCGCGGGCGGCGAGCTTCTCGGCGTTCCACTTCCACCGGATTTTTTCGGCGGCGACGGGGGAGACGGTGTTCGAGTTCGTGCGGAGGCTGCGGCTGGAATGGGCGGCGAACCGGCTGCTGTCGGATCCGCGGCGGGACATCACGACGGTGGCGATGGACTGCGGGTTTTCGAGCTCGCAGAACTTCGCGAAGGCGTTTCGGGCGCGGTTTGGGACGAGTCCGTCGGCGTTTCGGGCGAGCAAGCGGGGAAACGGGGAGAGCAAGGGGAGAGACGCGGGCTCGCTGCGGGTGGGGCAGGATGCGGCGATGGTGAGGATGGTCTCGCCGCAACCCGAAAGGAAATCGACGATGAAGGCGGAAGTGAAGGAGATGCCGAAGTGGCACGTGGCGTATTCGCGGAAGATGGGGCCCTATGGGAAAGAGGTGGTGGAGGCGGCGTTTGGCGAGCTGATGCGCTGGGCGGGGCCGCGCGGGTTGATCGGGCAGGCGCCGATGA
>CAYODC010000469.1:0-1582 GCA_964402575.1 uncultured Verrucomicrobiota bacterium | reverse complement strand
GGTCTTCCGGCGAACACACGCCCTTCGCCGGGTTCTCGAACATCCACATCGCCGCCGCCACCACCGAAATCGCCACCTGCAGCGTCGTCGCGTTCTGGTGCGGCACCTTCCGGCGCGCCTGCTCGATGCTCAGGTCGCTGCCCGTCCACCACGACTGGAACGCATGGCCCATGATCAGCGCGCCGAGGATGTCGCGCCCCTCCGTGATCTCGTCGCCCATGATCCTCAGCTTCGGCTGCAGCTCGTAGTGGCGCCCCCGCAGCTCGTGCAGCGAGATGATCGCCGCGTCGCACGGACAGTACGCATAGTGCATCGTCGGGCGATACACCGCCTTCCCGTTCTTCCACACCGTGAGGAAATCGCTGATCGTGAACGCCTCGCCGTGGCGCACCACCATGCCTTCGACCGTGTAGTTCGGCACCCACGTGCGCACCCGCGTGTTCATGCCCATCCGCGCCAGGCAAATCTGGTTCTTCGGGCCCGTCGGGTGCTCGTACGCCAGCGCCGGCAGCTCCTTCTCGTGCGTCCCCCACCCCAGCTCCGCCGTCGTGATCCCCTCCTCGCGGAAGCCTTCGATGCTCCACGTGTTCACGAACTCGTCCACCGCCTTCGGCACGTCCGAAATCTGCGTGTCGCGCTCGCTGCAATGGATAACCTTCACCCCCAGCTCCATCGCCAGCTCGTTGAACACCTGCCCCTGCGCCAGACCCGTGATCTTCTCGGCCTTCGCGCCCCGGACCTTCTTCTCCGCCACCACCGCCGCCGCGATGTCCAGCAAGCCCCGCTTGGTCCAGTGCGAGATCAGCCCGGGGTTCGCCCCGTGCTCCAGCACCGCCGTCGCCCCCGGCTGCTTCCACTTCGCCAGCCGCTTCCGCAGGACCATCCGCCGGTGGTACAGCGTCTTCTCCGTCGGATGCTTGTTCTTCGCCCCCGCATAGGGATCCCACAGCTCGATCGAGGTGTTGACGTAGAGCACCCCTTGGTCGTGGCACCACTGCAGGATCTCCCCGCAATCGATGTTCCACGCCAGGTCGATCAGCAGGTCGCCCGCCTTCAGGTATTTCCCCAGCAGGCTCCCCAGGTTCTCCTTCGTCACCCGGTCGCAAACGAACTTCACCCCCTGCGCCATCCATGGCTTCAGTTCCGGACGCTTGTTCTCGAAATCCATCACGGTGATCTTGCCGCACGGCACCTTCGCCCGCTTCACCAGGATCGGCAACGCGCACTGCGCCACCGCACCGTATCCGACCATCAGAACCTTGCCCGAAAATTTCACCATGATCTGTTGTTTCCTTTCGTTGAACAATGCTGCGCGTTTTATCGCAGACCCCCGCGCCCGCGCAAGCGCCAATCCCCCCCCCGCTGGCATTTCCCCTCCCGCCCCTCTTGCCCCGCCCAAGTCCACGAGTCCCGCCCGCCCCCCTGCTTGAACCTGGGAGTTTGTCCCTGCCCCAAGCCCCCGTGAATCTCTCCCCCTCTGCATCTGTGCCCCTTTGTGTGAACAGTTCACGTGAACATGACCTATTGATCAGGCGCCCGTTTGGAAATCTCTCCATTTGATTTTCCGAACCTTTCGAGAAAA
>CAYODC010000468.1:0-1584 GCA_964402575.1 uncultured Verrucomicrobiota bacterium | reverse complement strand
GCTATGGCGCATGGCGGCGTGGAGGGGGGCGGGGCGGGTATCGGCGGGGGGGACGAGGCGGTCGAGGGCGGATTCGATCCAGCGGGCGCCGTCGGCGAGATAGGGTTTCAGGTTGAACATGGGGGGCGGACTAGATGCCGAGGTCGATGAAGCGGGCGGCGCCTTCGTAGGTTTGGCCGCTGGAGGTGGTGAAGCGGACGTGGGCGCGGTCGGGGGAGAGGCCTTTGACGACGTGGACGGTGATGCCGGCCTTGAGCTGGCCCATGGGTTGCGGACTGGAGGGGGTTTGGAGGGAATAGATGTAGATGGGGCGGGCGAGGACGACATCCTGTTCGTCGACCTGGCGGGGGGCGAAGAGGGCGTCCATGCGGGAGACGGGGGCGCCGGAGAGGGCCCAGGCGCCGCGTTTTTCTTTTTTGGCTTCGAGTTCGGCCTGGCGGAGGCGGCGCCACCAGGCGTCTTCGGAGCGGTTGTAGTGGTCGAGTTCGCTGAGGTCGGTGCCGCTGCCGTAGACGCGGGCGAGGCCGTTGCGGACGAGTTCGGTGCCGAGGTCGAGGCCGGCGGCATTGATGACCATGGCGTAGTCGCGGTCTTTGGCGGAGCGACCGAGGGCGTCGGAGAGGCGGGAGTAGACGGTGAAGTTGCCGTCTTCGAGGAATTTTTCGGTGAACTTAACGGCGTCCTTGCCGACCTTGACGACGTCCATGGGGTCGGCGATGCCGAAGTAGTCGGCCTGGACCTGGAGGCGTTCGGGGAGGGATTTTTCGGATTCGGGGGTATCGACGAAGTAGAGGCGGAAGAGGTAGGTTCTGCTTTTAATGTTGCCAGCCTTGACGTGGAAGCTGTCGCCGTCGTTGGAGGCGTTGGGGATGACACGGCAATCGGTGTATTCGCGCCATTTCTTGGCGGCGGCGGCGTCGGGGGGGGCGGCAAGGGCGAGGAGGGCGAGGAAGGCGAGGGCGAGGAGGGCTAGATTCGGGATGGGGCGGTTCTTTTTCACGGGGCGAGTGTAGGCCAAGGGGACGGAACGGGAAAAGCAAAAAGAGGTGGAAAAGGAGGCGTTGACAAGCGGGCGGGGCGTGCCTTCAATGCGGGGCGATGAAGGGTGTATTCAAATGGCTGGGGGTGCTGGCGGTGGCGGCGGTTCCGTGGCTGCACGGGCTGGGGTTCCCTTTTTTGTACGACGACGTGGGGATGATTGCGGAGAATGCGTTCCTGGAAGAGCCGGGGAATGCGTGGCAGGTGCTGTCGGGGCGGACGATGGCGGATCCGGAGGTGGTGAATGGGCGGCGGCCGGCGGTGCTGGCGACGTATTTTTTCGATCGGGCGGTGCATGGGCTGGAGCCGGTGGGCTGGCGGGTGACGAGTCTGGGGCTGCATCTGGGGTGCGTGGGGTTGCTGATGGGGTTGGCGAAGCGGCTGACGGGGCAATCCTTCCTGGCGGCGGCGGCGGGGCTGCTGTTCGGGCTGCATCCGTTGCAGGTGGAAGCGGTGCATGCGCCGGGGTTCCGGGCGGACCTGCTGTGTTTGTTGTTCGTGCTGGGCTACCTGCACTGCCAGATCGGGCCGGGGGCGATGGGGGCG
>CAYODC010000467.1:0-1585 GCA_964402575.1 uncultured Verrucomicrobiota bacterium | reverse complement strand
GGTCGGTGGCGAGCACGCGAGGAAAAATCTCCGGATTTGGCTTGAAAACATCCATATTTTCCAGCATACTACATGGGTCGAATGGAACGAATGGAAAAACAGTTTATGCCGCGGATTTCGGAGGTGCCCCGTCGGGTTCTCTGCGTCCCGGTCGTGGTGTTCGGGGAGGTATTGTTCGATGGTTTTCCGGACGGGCGGCGGGTGCTGGGGGGGGCGCCGTTCAACGTGGCGTGGGGGTTGCGGACGGAGGGGTTGCGGACGGAACCGGAACATGTGACGGGCGAGGTGGCGATCGAGTTGAAGGGCGGAGAGCCTTCCTACGAGATTTGCATGCCGCGGGCGTGGGATTACATCGGTGACGATGGATTCGCCGCCACGCGGGTATTGTACCACGGGTTGTTGGCCCTGCGCAGTGAAACCAGCCGCCGCACGCTGGAGGGGATTCGGGAGCGATCGGCGGGGGCGGTCCGGTTTTTCGATATCAACCTGAGGCCGCCGCACGATTCGCGCGCGAGGCTGCGCGAGTGGATGAGGGGAGCGGACTGGCTGAAGCTGAATCTCGAGGAATTGGCGGCGGTGCGGGGGCTGGACCGGGTGGTGTTTGCGGAGAGCGACCGGCACGTGGACAGGCTGCAGGACGAATACGGGATCCGCAACGTGCTGCTGACGGCGGGGGCGGAGGGGCTGCTTCTGCGCGGGGAAACCGGCGAGGCAGTGTGTTCGCCGGCGCCGCCGGTGGCGCAGATGGAAGACACGGTGGGGGCGGGCGATTCGATTTCGGCCGTGGTCATCGACGGGCTGCTGCGCGGGATGCCGGCGCAGGCGATGGTGGAAGCGGCGGGCCGGTTCGCCTCGAAAATATGCGGGATACGGGGAGCGACCACGGAACGGAAGGAATTCTACAGCTATGAGTGAAGAAACCAAATTGCGCATTGCGCTGATCAGCCTGCACGGGTTGATCCGCGGGGAAAACCTGGAACTGGGCCGGGACGAGGACACGGGCGGGCAGATCCGCTACGTGCTGGAGCTGGCGCGGGCCTTGGCGGCCGACCCGGGGGTGGAGCGGGTGGATCTGATCACCCGCCAGGTGGTGGATGAGCGGGTATCCAAGGACTACGCGCAGCTGGAGGAGCCGATCGGGGAGAAGGCGTGGATCATCCGGATTCCGTTTGGTCCGAAGCGGTATCTGGGCAAGACGAAGCTGTGGCCGTACCTCGAGGTGTTCGTGGACCAGTGCCTGAACTATTTCCAGAAGAGCGGGCGGGTGCCGGACGTGATCCACGGGCATTATGCGGATGCGGGGTACGGGGGGGGGCAGCTGGCGCGGCTGCTGGGGGTTCCGTTCGTGTTCACGGGGCATTCGCTGGGGCGGGTGAAGCGGCAGCGGCTGCTGGAGGCGGGGGGGAGCCGGGAGAAGATCGAGGCGCGCTACAACCTGTCGGCGCGGATCGAGGCGGAGGAGTTCGCGCTGGAGACGTGTTCGCTGATCTGCACGAGCACGCGCCAGGAGGTGAAGGAGCAGTACGAGCCGTACGAGAACTACATTCCGGAGCGGATGGAGGTGATTCCGCCGGGGGTGGACCTG
>CAYODC010000466.1:0-1586 GCA_964402575.1 uncultured Verrucomicrobiota bacterium | reverse complement strand
GAAGGTATGACCATGATGTGCGTGACCCACGAGATGGGATTTGCGCGCGAGGTGTCGAACCGGATGCTGTTCATGGACGACGGTCTGGTGATCGAAGATGCCCCGCCGGAGGAGTTTTTCAATCGTCCGAAGAGTCCGCGGACAAAGGCATTTTTGGAGAAAATCCTGTAAGGGGGCGGCTCAGCGCCGGGGTTTCTTGGGCTTTGGGGCGGGCAGTTCGCGCTCGGTGATGCGGATGAGGTCGGTGATCCATTCGCGGTCTTCGAAGGCGTCTTCGATGAGGAAGGAATTCTTGGCGCCGGGGTAGGGCGGGGCTTCGACGGGGGAGCCGATGAAGGCGCGGCCGCCGGGGGTGGGTTTGACGAAGAGCTGGTTGTCGCAGACGAGGGCGACGACCTTGTCGCCGGCGTAGAGGGCGTATTCGCCGAACATTTTCCGGCTGCGGACGACGCCGGCGTCTTTCATCTGGTCCACGAGGAAATCCACGAATTCGGGGTCGGAGGCCACGGGAAGCTCCTGGGGTTCAGGGGGAAGGATTCATGGGAGGCGTCGTTTGCATGAGGGGCCGAGATTCAAGATTCAAGGGCTGACCCCGGGCGATGTCAGGAGGGCGCGGAGGTGGTAGAAGGTGGCGGGGCTGGTGGGGGCGATAGGGAAGTTCAGGGTGCCATTGGCAAGACGATTGGTCTGGGCGACGAGGCGCCAGGCGATGTCGGTGCCCTGGAAGGAGCCTTCGTAGAGGCGCCAGACGGAGCCGGAGGAGAGGGCGCCGCAGGTGATCTGGGTGGCGGAGGGGGTGGCTTCGAAGACGTGATGCCGTCGCCGTCGGAATCGGTGCCCCAGATGGCTTCGACCCATTCGGGGTGGTCGATGAAGGGGTTGCGGTTGTACTGGTAGTCGGTAAAGATCAATTCATTTCGGGTTCGTTCCCAGTCGTCAGGGGGATCCATAGCATGCCAGAGGAGGAGGGCGGACAGGACTCCCATATGGTTGATTGCCGTGGGCGTATTGGTCAACACCAAGGGGAGGCGGCCGTCGCTGCCGTCGTAGCGTGTGGACATATAGAAGAGGGCACGGGCGACGTTGCCCTTGGAGGCGGGCGGGGGCTCCCAGGAATCACTGTCCATGCTGGCGAGGGGGGCTGTGTTGGTGGCCGGATTGCGGTAGGCGGGGTCATTGGGGTTGCTTTCGTCGAAGATCAGATTAGCGCGCAGGATGTTGACATACTTGTCCTCGGCATAGAGGTTGTGGGCGTCAACCACGTCGGGGCCCGAGCCACTTAGGCTTTTCGATTGCGGCCAGCAGTGCTCCTTGTTCCAGCCATCGGATTCGTCATACATGGTTTTAGGCACCGAGGAGGTGGGGTTGTATAGCAGGAGGACGTTGTTGGGGTGGGCGGGGTCGGCGTGGATTGCCTTCATACACTGGTCAAGTTCGTTGTCGCTGCCTTCATCCTCGAGTTGGTGAGTATCGGTGGAGATGATGTCGTGGAGCTGGGCCTTGAGGGCGGGGCCGGTGAGGCCCATGGCGTAGTGATAGTAGGGGTAGATGGGGGTGACCTCGATGGAGAAGGGGCGCGAGTTGGT
>CAYODC010000465.1:0-1588 GCA_964402575.1 uncultured Verrucomicrobiota bacterium | reverse complement strand
GAGCGTGGCGCGGGGGGCGGGGGCGTGATACGGTCGTGTCGCGATGAATCCGATGTTCGAGGAAGTGGATTACCGGAAGACGGCGCTGGGCGAGCTGGTGCTGCAGCGGCGGTGCGTGCTGGCGCTGGACGGGGCCGTGGCGGTGGAGGTGAAACTGAACGGGGAGTACCTGATGTCGAGCTTGTTCCACGAAGCCGAGGAGGAGCTGGCGCGGGCGGGGCTGGGGGCGCTGGCGGGCGAGGGGTGGGAGGTCGTGGTGGGGGGGCTGGGTCTGGGCTATACGGCGGCGGCGGCGCTGGCGTTTCCGCAGGTGGCGCGGCTGGTGGTGGTGGAGGCGCTGGAGCCGGTGATCGATTGGCACCGGCGGGGGCTGGTGCCGAACGGGCGGGAGTTATGGGCGGATCCGCGCTGCGCGTTCGTGAATGCGGATTTCTTTGCGCTGGCGCGCGAGGCGGGGTTTGACGCGGAGCGGCCGGGGCGCCGGTGGGATGCGGTGCTGCTGGACATCGACCACACGCCCTCGCAGCTGCTGAATGCGGGGCACGGGGATTTCTACACGCCGGAGGGGCTGGCGCGGGTGAGGCGATTTCTCCAGCCCGGGGGGGTGCTGGCGATGTGGTCGAACGACGCGCCGGAAGCGGAATTTCTCGGAATCCTGAAGAGCGTATTCGGGAACGCGGAGGGGCGCGAGTGCGTGTTTGCCAACCCGCTGACGGGGGCGACGTCGTCGAATGGAATTTATCTGGCGCGGGGGGGCGGGGAATGAGCGGGGCGGGCGGCGGGGAGTGCCCGCTGTGCGGGGCGGAGGGGCCGTTTGAAAGCGTGGGGGATATCCGCAAGCGTTGGCATCGCGTATGCGGGCGGTGCCGGTTGATTTTCGTGGATCCGCCATTTCTGCCGTCGGCGGAGGCGGAGCGGGAGCGGTATGAGCTGCACCGGAACGGGCCGGAGGATGCGGGCTACGTGGCGTTCCTGCGGCAGGCGGTGGAACCGGCGCGGCGGTTCCTGGCGCCGGAGATGCGGGGGCTGGACTATGGCTGCGGGCACACGCCGACCTTGCATCTGCTGCTGAAGGAGTCGGGGCTGGGGTGCGAGAACTACGATCCGTTTTTCTTTCCGGCGTGGCCGGAGGGGCCGTTTGATTTCCTGTTTGCGACGGAGGTGGTGGAGCATTTCCACCGGCCGGCGGCGGAGTGGGCGCGGATGCTGTCGCGGCTGAAGCCCGGCGGGATCCTGACGGTGATGACGGCGCCGTGGACGGATCTGGAGTCGTTCCGCACGTGGGGCTATGCGAGCGACGAGACGCATGTGGTGTTCTACCACCGGGAGACGCTGGGGTGGATTTGCGGCGCTATCGGGCTGGAGGTGCTGGACGACTCGTCGCGGCGGGTGTGGGTGTTGCGCCGGGCGTGAAGGGTTTTCCATGGGGTGGAAAAACCGCGAAAAAATTTTCCATACTGTGGAAAATTCCGTCTGAATTTTTCCATGGAGTGGAAAAACCCGGCGAACATTTTCCATGGAGTGGAAAACGGCCGTAAGCGTCCGGCCTATGTCCTCATTGACACGGTTTTCGCGGCCAGCCATTGGG
>CAYODC010000464.1:0-1591 GCA_964402575.1 uncultured Verrucomicrobiota bacterium | reverse complement strand
ACCATGAACCAACAACTGAGCAAAGTGACAACCTTAAATCAGGACTCGACAAAAAACCTAATGATCATGGGGAGAGGGATTGGAGTTGTTGGAGGACTTCGGGGAGGGCGGCGACGGTGGGATGGCGGGTGAGGGTTTCCTGGACGTAGCGGATGGCGGGGGCGAGGAGATGGCGGTCGCCGAGGGCGATGCGCTGGAGGAGGGCCTGGTAGAGGATGCGGCGGAGGGCGAGGTCGTCGAAGTTGGTACGGGCGTAGGGGAGGCCGGAGAAGGCCCAGTAGATGGCGTGGGCCTGGGGGGTGTGCCAATCGAGGGGAGCGAGCTGGGATTCGATCTGGGCGACGAGGGCGGGGTCGAGGGGAACGGAGCCGGCGTCGACTTCGGCGGCCCATTGGGCGCGGTAGAAGGCGGCGGCGGAGTCGTCGGAGGTGCCGAGCTTATGGAGGAAGAGCCAGGCGAGTTCCTGGTGGAGGCGGGCGGAGCCGGGATTGTAGGCTATGCCTTCGTCGCGGAGGAGGGAAATGCCGTTGCGGACCCAGCGCCATTTTTCGGCGGGGGCGGACATGAGGGCGGAGAGGTTGTAGGCCATGTTCCAGGCGTGGTAGGCCCAGATGGGGGGGGAGCGGGGCTGGAGCTTGGTGATCCAGTCGGAGAGTTGGACGAGTTCGAAGTAGCGGCCGTCATCCTGGAGGGATCCGGCGCGCATCCAGAGGATGTCGGCGAGGATGCCGCGGAAGCCGCCGAGGGCGACGGTGGTGAAGGCGACGGCGGGGGGCATGTTCTGGGTGGGGGGGGCCTGGGTGAGGTGCTCGGTGGCGCGGCGCTCGAAGAGGCGGAGGTTGAGGGCGCCGGCGGCGGCGAGGGCGGCCGCCGACGCAATTAAAAATGAAGAATGAAGAATGAAGAATTTTTTGGAACCCGGGATCATGGGATGGTCTCCATGGCTTGGAGGCCGCGTCGAGGAGTCCTTGCCTGAAGCGCCGGAGTTTTCCACACCATGGAAAACTTTTCCACACCATGGAAAAAATATTTCCACACTGTGGAAAATGGATGGCCGGCAACTAAACCGAGCGGGGGCATCCGGGTTTTCCTTTGGTGGTGGTGAGGATGGCGGAGAGGATGCGGCAACATTCAACGGCATCGGCAAAGATGCTGTCGAATTCGCGGGGGGCGAGAAAGCCGGTATCGTTGAAGAGACGGAGCCAGTAGAGGGTTTCGCGGGCTTCCTTGTAGGCGATGGACATCTTGGCGACGAAGTCGGGGCGGGACTGTCCGCCGACGGCTTCCTCGACGTTGGCGCCGATGGCGGTGCCGCTGCGGAGCAATTGCCGGGAAAGTACGAATTCCTTCTTCTTTTCGGCGAGATGCCGATAGAGTTTCACGGTGCGGATGGCGAAGGCGTAGCTCTTTTTCTGGATGAGGTTGTCGGCTTTCACGGGCTTGAAAATCTTAATTTTTCATTTTTCATTGTCAATTGACGGCAGGGAGGGCCCATTCGCGGTGGCGGAGGACGGCGGTGGAGAGGAGGGCGAGGAGGAGGGGGAGGAGGAAGCATGAAGGTAGCCGTAGCCATCCCGGATGTCCCCTTCGT
>CAYODC010000463.1:0-1602 GCA_964402575.1 uncultured Verrucomicrobiota bacterium | reverse complement strand
CGCCTGGCCCATCGTCCCCCTCCTCGTCGGCACCTACACGCTGGCCCTCGTCCTCACCCTCTTTTCCTCCGAGGAAATCGCCGCCATCGCCTGGGATTGCGCCGGCGTCACCACCGGCCCCATCACCGTCCCCCTCGTCATCGCCGCCGGCCTCGGCATCGGCCAGCGCGCCGGCGTCGCCGAGGCCTTCGGCGTCGTCACCATGGGCTCCGTCTTCCCCATCATCGCCGTCCTCCTCTCCGGATTCCTCCTCGCCGCCCGCCGCCAATCCCTCGACATCGATGAACTCCCCGACACGCGCCCCGCCCCACGAAAGGCCCGGCCATGAACCGCCTCGAGGTCTCCAAAATCACCTGCATCGTCGACGTGCGCCTCTCCGCGCGCATCGAAGCCGAAGCCGACCGCATGGGCCTCAAGGCCACCTTTTCCGAGCGCGGCAAGCAGATCGCCCTGCTGGCCCCCCCCATCTGGCAACCCTTCGCCCGCCGCGCCCGCATGCTGGAATCCCCCTCCGACCTCATCCGCCTCTATGTCCCCCGCTCCTACGAACAGGCCGCCATGGCCCGGCTGGCCTCCGCCGCCGACCTCTTCCTCCCCGGCCGCGGCAGCATTTTCGCCGAAGATGTCGTCCTCGTCGGCCGCACCGCCCCGCTCTGGGACGAAGCCACCCTCTGCGCCGACCCCCTGCCCTCCTGGGCCGCCGCCATCCGCCTCGAACTCGCCCCCTACGACCTCGTCTTCTGCATCGTCCAGCGCGGCCAAGGCAGCGACCTCGCCCGCGCCATGCTCGAAATGGGCCTCGGCGTCCCCATCGTCGGCTATGGCGAAGGCATGGGCCTGCGCGACCAGCTCGGCCTCCTGCGCATCACCATCCCCCAGGAAAAGGAAATCCTCCGCTTCCTCGTCCCTTCCGGCGATTCCGATTCCGTCGTCGACATCGCCGTCCGCAAGGCCCGCCTCCAGGAACCCGGACGCGGCTTCCTCGGCCGCATCCCCGTCCGCGCCCTCGCCGTCAACGCCCGCATGAACCTCGACCGCCGCCGCCGTCACGTCGCCTCCATGGAACAGGTCATCAGCACCCTCGATCAGTTGCGCGGATCCACCGACTGGCGCCGCCGGAGCTCCTCCTCCCGCCGACCCCCCGGCGACCGCGAACCCGCCACCGAACACCTCCTCCGCTTCACGCTCGTCTGCGAGGAAGGCGCCGCCGCCGCCCCCGTTCGCGCCGCCCTCGACGCTGGCGCCCGCGGTGCCACCCTCTCCCGCCTCTCCCTCCGCCAACCCGCCTCCGGCGAAGGACCCGACGAGGTCGCCATCACCTCCCACGCCCGCGAATCCTGCGACATCATCGTCCCCCGCCGCCTCGCCGCCCCCCTCGAAAACGCCGTCGCCTCCAGCGCCTTCTTCACCGATCCCGCCAACGGTTTCATCGAAACCGGCCACGTCCAGGATGCCATCACCTACCTCGGCGGTTGACCCGCCCCAGCCCCGCCTCTTTTTTTTTCTGCGCGCTTGACTTTCCCACCCGTCCCGCTATCTTCACCCCCGATTTTCGGTTCCAGCGTAGCTCAATGGTAGAGCGGTTGGCTGTTAACCAATAGG
>CAYODC010000462.1:0-1621 GCA_964402575.1 uncultured Verrucomicrobiota bacterium | reverse complement strand
TCCTCGTCAAAACCTCCTGGGTCGGCACCTACCCCAACTGGGGCCGCGTCATGGACGCCCTCGGCTACTCCCCCGCCCGCGTCGACGAATCCAAGGTCGAAATCCACTACAACCAGCTCCTCGCCGTGAAAGACGGACTCAAGGCCGGCGCCTCCATCGAGGCGCTCTCCAGGATCGTCGCCAAAAAGGAATTCACCCTCGCCATCGACCTCCACCTCGGCCGCCACGCCGCCACCGTCTATTCCTGCGACTGCACCGAAGACTACGTCAAAATCAACAAGTAGGCCCGGGTCCATGATCGTCGACTTCCACACGCACGCCTTCGAGGACGCCCTCGCCGCCAAGGCCATCCCTTTCCTCGAAAAGGAAGGCAACATCCAGGCCTTCACCGACGGACGCACGGCCTCCCTCGTCGCCTCCATGGACCGCGCAGGAATCGACCGCTCCGTCGTCTGCCCCATCGCCACCAAACCCTCCCACTTCGACGGCATCCGCCGCTGGGCCCGCGACGTCCGCGCCGCCTTCCCCCGCCTCGAGATGCTCCTGTCCATCCACCCCGACGACCCCGACGCCCTCGCCCATGTCGACCAAACCGCCGACGAAGGCTTCCGCGGACTCAAATTCCACCCCTATTACCAGCGCTTCGTCCTCGACGATGAACGCCTCTTCCCCCTCTACGAACGCATCACCGCCCGTGGCCTCCTCGCCGTCTTCCACACCGGATTCGACATGGCCTATCCCTTCGACCGGATCGCCGACCCCGTCCGCGTCCGCCATGTCATCGACACCTTCCCCTCCCTGGAATTCGTCGCCACCCATCTCGGCGGCTGGCGCGACTGGGCCGAATCGCGCCGGCACCTCATCGGGCGACCCGTCTACATCGAAACCTCCTACTGCCTCCATGAAATGCCCCCCGATGAAGCCCGCGCCATGATCCTCTCCCATCCACCCGACCGCATCCTCTTCGGCACCGACAGCCCTTGGTCCGACCAGGCCGCCGAACTCGCCCGCTGGCGCGCCCTCGGCCTTCCCGACTCGATCCTCTCCGCCGCCCTCGGCACCAACGCCCAGCGCCTGCTTCACTGACTCGCCTCCCCCGGGCGCGCCAGTCGCTCGCGCCCTTCCCCGCCGGACATCTTTGGATGTTGCCCTCCCCCCCTCCCTCTTCGCTACACTTCGCCCCATGGATCTCGCCATCATCCCGACCTACCGCTGCAACTCCCGTTGCGCCACGTGTCACGTATGGCAACATCCCTCCCTCCCCGCAGAGGAAATCCCCCTCTCTACTCTCGCCCAGCTCCCTCCTCGCTTCCGCTCCATCACCCTCACCGGCGGCGAACCCACCCTTCGCGCCGACCTCGCCGCCATCGTCGACCTCCTCCTCCCCAAGACCCGCCGCCTCTCCATCTCCACCAACGGACTTCGCCCCGCCCCCCTCGAACAATTGGCCCGCAACCATCCCGACGTGGAAATCCTCATCTCCCTCGACGGCATCGGCCACCGGAATGATGCCCTCCGCGGCGAACGGGATGGCTTCGCGCGGAAGATGGAAACCTTGCGGCGCCTCGCCGGCGCCGGTGCCCGCCGCCTCGGCATCGCCGTCACGCTGCAGGACGACAAT
>CAYODC010000461.1:0-1631 GCA_964402575.1 uncultured Verrucomicrobiota bacterium | reverse complement strand
CCGCGCCGACTGGATCCTCGACCTCGGCCCCGAAGGCGGCGCCGCCGGCGGCCAGCTCGTCGCCGCCGGCACCCCCGAGCAAATCGCCCAGCACCCCGCCAGCCACACCGCCCGCCACCTCCGCCCCTTCCTCGGCGAATCGTTCCGCCCCTAATACCTCCTCGTTTTCCATGGTGTGGAAAACTTTTTTCCACACCATGGAAAACATTCGCAACTCTCGTTTCTCGGCACCGCCCCCGGCCGCGCGGCCGACCTGGACGCTGTCCCTACTGTCCGGCATGTCGCCCACGGCGTCCACGACGTCGCCTACAAGGTGCGCGGCGACGGCCCCGACACCCTCGTCTTCATCCACGGCTGGACCGGCAACCGCCACGTCTGGCGCCACCAGCTCGACGCCTTCCCCGATGATCGCCGCATCGCCATCGACCTGCCCGGCCACGACGACTTCACCCGCATCTTCCGCAGGCCGATTACCACGAAGTCCCCGACGTCAGCCACTTCTTCATGCTCGAAATCCCCGACCAGCTCAATGCCCTCATCGCCGGCTTCATCGCCCGGCACTCGCCCCCCCGCCGGGACACTCCCGCCCTTCCATAACACCTCGGCGGCATCCGCCGCCTCTGCTGTCGCGAGAAGGGTTCCAACCTGCCGAATCCCGCATGCCCCGGCCGGGCGCATCCCCGTTTCACTGACCTGGAGCGCCTGCCATCCCCCCGTTCACAGATGGATGAATATCCAATGTCCAAGTTTCGAGGAGGGACAAAGAAGCGCGACGGAGGGTTCCGAGTGGGGCGCCACCTCTGGGCTCACCGTCTTTTCCCAATTGGATATTGGATATTGAACATTGAATATTGAAGATTCGAAGTCAATGAAACGGGGATGCGCCCGCCCCGGCCTTGTCGCGGCATGCGGGATTGCCTTCCCTCCCCCTCCTCTGCCATACTGCACGGCAAATGCGCCATCCGCGCCCCTGAATCCATCGTCTTGTTGCGCATGGGAAAGGCCCCCCCGCCATGAAGCCGCTCCTGCTCTCCACCTGCCTTGTCGCCGTTGCGCTCCTCCTTCCTTTCCCCTGCGCCCAGGCGGATCCCGCCCTCGGCCCCCGCCTTGAAATCGAACCGCCCGACGACTGGCTCGGCGCAACCCTCCCCGATGGCCACCTGGCCCTTGTAGATGGCTCCCGCCGCTGCCTCTCCGACCATGCCGGCAAGGACCCTGTCGTCCTCTATCTCGGGTCCACCCAATCCCCCTTCGCCAAGGAGCAACTTCCTCTTCTCGCCCAGGCCGCCTCCCGATGGGCCTCCTCCAACGTGGCCTTCTATGCCGTCGTCGCCTCGGATTCCCCCGCGCAGGTCGCGGACTTCCTCCGCCAACACCCCGTCGACCTCCCCGTGGCCATGGACGTCACGGGCTGGACCGATGGCCTCGCCCCGAAGTCCATCCCCTGTCTCTACGTCCTGGATTCCTCCGGCGTGGTCCAATTCGTCCAGCCCGGCCATCGATACAACCTCCCCGCCCTCCTCGACCGCGTCCTCCCCCAACTCCTCGCCGGCGAACCGCTCGCCGAACGTGCCCGCCGGCAATGGACGATCTATCAACGCCCGGACCATCCCCTCCCCAACGCCTACTCC
>CAYODC010000460.1:0-1636 GCA_964402575.1 uncultured Verrucomicrobiota bacterium | reverse complement strand
CAAGGTCACGGTATATCAATTGAGCGGCGAAGCCGTTGGCGAAAAGGAAGTCGCCGATGGTCTTCTGGAACTGAAGCGCGGCGCGCAGGCCGTGGTGGACGTGGTGACGGCCCACCGGGCGGGACTCCGCGCGGGGTCGGCATCGACGAAGACGCGCGCCGACGTCAGCGGCGGCGGGCGCAAGCCTTACAAGCAGAAGGGCACGGGCCGGGCGCGCCAGGGTTCGATCCGGTCGCCGATCCTGCGGGGCGGCGGCGTGGTGTTTGGTCCGCATCCGCGCGACTATTCGAAGAAAGTCAACAAGAAGCTGACGGCGCTGGCGTTCCGGCGCGCGCTCAGCGAGAAGCTGTCGGCGGGTGCGGTGGCGGTGGCCGAGGGCGTCGAAGCCGTCGAGCCCAAGACCAAGGCGCTGGGCGGGCTGCTGAAGAAGGTGGGTGGCGGGCGCGCGGTGCTGTTCGTGACCGCCGCGGCGAGTCCGAACCTGAACCGGGCCGCGCGCAACGTGGCGAAGGTGGAGGTGACGACGGCCGCGCAGGTCAACACCTACCAGATCCTGCGTTATCCGGTGATCGTGGCGGACGCGGCGGGGCTGGAAGCCTTGACGGCGCGTCTTTCGGAAGGGGTGGAGCAATGAACAAGCTGGTGGTCAAGAAGCTGCTGGTCACGGAGAAGGGGACGCGGCTCAAGGAGTCGGCGAACCAATACGTGTTTGAGGTGGACCGTTCGGCGAACAAGCTGGAAATCCGCCGCGCGGTGGAAACGCAATTCAATGTCAAGGTGGCGGATGTCAACACCATGATGCGTCCGGGCAAGGCCAAGCGCCTGCGGACGATGTCGTACGGGCAGACCCCGGCGCGCAAGCGCGCGGTGGTGACGCTGCAGGACGGCCAGTCCATCGAGATGGCATAGCGAGGTCTGAACATGGGTCTGAAATCATACAAGCCGAGATCGGCCAGCCTGCGTTTTACGACGCTGTCGGATTTCGAGGGCGTTTCCAAGAAGCGTCCCGAGCGCAAGCTGCGGAAGATCAAGAAGAGCAAGGCCGGTCGCAATGCGCACGGGCGGATCACGGTCCGTCACCGCGGCGGCGGGCACAAGAAGTTCCTGCGGGCGGTGGATTTCCGCCGGTACGACAAGCTGGGGATTCCGGCGAAGGTGCAGGCGATCGAGTACGATCCGAACCGTTCGGCGCGGCTGGCGTTGCTGGCGTATGCCGACGGCGAGAAGCGCTACATCCTGGCCCCCAACGGGGTGAAGGAGGGGGCGATGCTGATGGCGGGGCCGAAGGCGGAGCCGGTGGACGGCAACGCGCTGCCGCTGTCGGCGATACCGCTGGGGATGCCGATCCACGCGGTCGAGCTGGTGCCGGGCGGCGGCGCGAAGATGGTGCGCAGTGCCGGGATGGTGGCGCGGATCGCGGCGCGCGACGAGGTGTACGCGCAGGTGAAGCTGCCCTCCGGCGAAATCCGCAAGGTGAGCGTGGGGTGCTACGCGACGATTGGCCAGGTGGGCAATCTGGAGCACGAGAACATTTCGCTGGGCAAGGCCGGCCGCAAGCGCTGGAAGGGCATCCGCCCGACGGTGCGCGGCGTGGCGATGAACCCGGTGGACCATCCGATGGGCGGCGGCGAAGGCC
>CAYODC010000459.1:0-1641 GCA_964402575.1 uncultured Verrucomicrobiota bacterium | reverse complement strand
GGGGCCGCGGCAAGCCCGACTATACCCCCCATATCGACATGGGCGATTTCGTCGTGGTCATCAACTCCGCCAAGATTGGCCTCACCGGCAACTCCAAGGAGGAGAAAAAGGTCTACGCCAAGTATACCGGCTTCCAAAGCGGCTACTTCGAAACCTCCGCCGGCACCATGCGCCGCAAAAACCCCAACTACATCCTCTGGCACGCCGTCCGCGGTATGCTCCCCAAGAACCACCTGAGCCGCCAGTTCCTCAAGCGCCTCAAGCTCTATCCCGGCGTCGAGCACCCCCACGCGGCCCAGAACCCCAAAGTCATCGGCTAATCCCGGAGAAACACCATGGCCACCAAGAAAGCTGAAATCGAATACCTCGCCACCGGCCGCCGCAAGACCGCCATTGCCCGCGTCCGCCTCTCCCAAGGCAAGGGCAAAATCACCATCAACGACCGCCCCTTCGAGGAATATTTCTCCACCACGGACATCCGCCTCGTCGTCGAAGGCCCCTTCAAGGCCATCGAAGCCCCCGGCAAGTTCGACGTCGTCGCCCTCTGCGAAGGCGGCGGCCCCGTCGGACAGGCCGGCGCCCTCCGCCACGGCATCTCCCGCGCCCTCCTCCAGGTCGATGAAAGCTACCGCGCCATCCTCAAGAAGGCTGGCTTCCTCACCCGCGACCCCCGCATGAAGGAACGCAAGAAGCCCGGCCAGCCCGGCGCCCGCCGCCGCTTCCAGTTCTCCAAGCGCTAGGCCGTTCCGGCCCTGCAACCAGCCCCGGGCCCCCGCCCGGGGTTTTTTCTTGCCGTCCTTGTGTCCAGCCCCCCACGGGCTTGCCCCGTGGGTGATTCCGTTCCATTCCAGGGCCAACGCATCAACACTCCCCCAAACAGCCCCAAGACAACGGCCTTGTCACGCCAACGTCGCCAGCGGCGCAACGGTTCGCAAGCGCCACAGAACGATTCTGGGGCCTGGCGCCTGTTGGAGAATCCCTCCATTCGTTTTTCCGGTCTGGCGGTTCGGGTCGGCGTTTGCGTTTCTTTCGCGGCGCTTGCGACTCTTGCGTTACATGGATCGAAGGATTCAGATGCGTTGGCCCTGCGTTCCATCCATTCCTCCTAGACTCCACCACCCCAATCTCCCTATACTCCCCGCCCTATGAAAACACCTTCCCTGAAATTCTCCCCCAAAGCCACCCTCCCCGCCGGATTCCGCGCCGCCGGCGCCGTCGCCGGCCTCAAGGCTTCCGGCAAATCTGACATGGCGCTCTTCTTCTCCGACCGCCCCGCCACCCTCGCCGGCACCTTCACTACCAACCAGGTCAAGGCCGCCACCGTCCGCCTCGACGCCGAACGCGTCGCCACCATCGGCATGGCCCACGGCATCGTCGTCAACAGCGGCCAGGCCAACGCCTGCACCGGCAAGAACGGCCTGCGCGACGCCAAGGCCATGGCCGCCCACGCCGCTGCCCGGCTCGGCGTCGCCCCCGATCTCTTCCTCGTCTGCTCCACCGGACGCATCGGCGTCCCCCTCCGCATGGACCTCATCCTCCCCGGCATCGACCGGCTCGCCGCCGCCCTCTCCCCCTCCGGCGGCGAATCCGCCGCCCGCGGCATCATGACCACCGACCTCGTGCCCAAGCGCTATACCGCGA
>CAYODC010000458.1:0-1668 GCA_964402575.1 uncultured Verrucomicrobiota bacterium | reverse complement strand
ACCGACGCCCGTGGCGAACGCCGTGGACGCGGCGATGGCCGCGACCGAAGGGTTGATTTAGGCGTTCATGGTTTTGATGGAACTGGCCTTGGCGAGGCCGGCCACGGAAGAAACAGCCCCGGTCCCAACCCGTCAGGGATCTGGAACCGCCTCGCCAGCCTCCCCCAAGGCCTCCTCGATGGCGGGGTGGGAGGGGAACCCCTTTCAGGCCCGGGTTCGCTTCCTGATGGCGACCAGGATCGCGCCCAATCCCAGCAGGCCCAGCGTGCCCGGCTCGGGTATAGAGGCGTTCAGAAACTGGCTGGGCGATAACGCTTCGTCGCTGATGCGGAATTCGTCGATCCAGCCATACCAGGTTCCCGTCGGACCTCCGAGGGTGCGGGAGCCAATGGTGCCATCACCGGAAAAATCGTAAGGACCATCCGTTGAAGAGGCCAATGACTCATGCACTACCTGGACTCCGTCCAGATATATGCTGTATTCGCCTGGCACTTTCACCAGCGCAAGATGCTGCCATTCATCTATTTTTAGGCCCGTTGCCAAGGCGTAAGGCATATCCCCCATGAAATTGAAATTGAAATAGTAGTCGCCAAGGCTTTCGCTGATCAAGAGACCCAAGCTTGCACCGGGGGAAAAACCAAATAACACCGAACTATTTGGCATTTCCGGTATTATGAACATTTCGACAGTGAACGAATACCCCAGCAGGAGATCGTTGTAGTTGCTCAGGTCGATGTATTCGGACCCGCCGCCGAAACGAATGGAAGAATTGTTGGCTTCACCCGTCTGGGGAATGGTGCTTACAGGGACATCTGTTGACCAGCCTTCCGAACCACCCCAAATACCAAGCATTTCCCCATCCATCAATCCCGTTTCATCATGTGCGATGGTGCCACCGTTTTCCTCAAAGCGGAGATAGCTCACCATTCCGCCCAGGGAATGGTGAGCGAACGCAACAACAGCCAACAGAATAATTCTTAGTTTCACAAGTCGTCCTGGTTCACATAAACGCGGTATCCGCGTGACGGAGCATATAGCGTAGCCATGCCACCGGTTTGAACTGTCACAGTGTGACCGGTATCCAACGCGTCTGCCAGAATTGTTCCCTGCGGCCAGCCGGTGTTGACACTGGCGGATTGTGTAGAGGAATTGTGGTCGTTAAGTGTCAGGATACAGCCGGATTTCTGATCGTTGCCGCCACGCTTCATGACCAGCAGGTCCGAATCAGCATGTAAATATGTCGTAATCCCGCCCGCGAACTGGCGGCGAAGGTCGATCAGTTCGTCAATATTCGTTGCCAACGCACCTCCAGTCCATCCATCGTCAATAGAATCATCAGGAGGAGCTAGATCGGCCTTTTGGCCAATGAAATAATCATTGTAGGCAACCATTGGCAAGCCGTCAGACAACAATACGAAGGCATAGGCCATCATTTTATCCTGTATTATACCAACCTTTGCCGGAGAGCCTGGGCCATACGGTCGGATAGTGTCATGGCTTTCGGCAAACGTGACCGCCCATTGCGGGGCCTGGTTGACTAGGCCTTTTTCCGTTAATAGAGACATGTCAAAATCGCCGTTTTCATTGCACATTTCTTCTAGCGCTCCTCTGAGCGGCATATCGAACATCGCCGAACGATAATCAGTCAGGGCCAGATAAGTCACCATT
>CAYODC010000457.1:0-1677 GCA_964402575.1 uncultured Verrucomicrobiota bacterium | reverse complement strand
AAGCCGAGTAGATGTCATCAGCAAGACGGACAGTCATTCACATCACTCCTTGAGGTTTATGCCTGGTGCATTCGGGCGTGTTATTTCAACAACCTCTTTGTGTTTCAACCAAAAGATGATCTATACTGCATATTACCGAATAATCGCATTTCGAGTATCTGCAGCCGTGAAGGAGCCGTTCGAATGGTGAATATCTGCGGGGTGGGTGTTTGCTGCCAGGATTATATTGTGTCATCACCACGTGTGGAGTGGGGCAATACCGCCCTGGTCAGCAGTTACCGCGCTCAGGGCGGCGGGCTGATCGGCACGGATATTTCAGGACAACCAATTCAACAGAAGGGAGATAGGGAATGAGCATGACGATTGGAAGGAAGATTGGGACGGGGTTTTCATCGGTGGTGGCGATTCTGGCGGTGATGGGAGCGATTGCGCTGTACTCCATGCGGGTGGTGGAGAAGACGACGCAAATCGTATCGGTCAGCGAGGATGCCCAGAGTGCCATCAACCAGTGCGCCGTCGAGCGCCGCGACCAAGCAATCCACGGCAAGCTGGCGGATGCCCAGGGCAAGACGGCCGAGGATCGCTGGCAGGCGGCCTATGAAGAGCTGGGCACGGGATTGCGCATCCTGCAGGGCAATGCGCACGTGCCGGAGGAGTTGCACGGCACCGTGGAAGAGGCGGTGAAGGGAATGGACAACTATGCCGGGGCGTTTCGGTCGAGCGTGACGGCGTGGCAGGATCGGGAAGACGCCTTCAAGGTGTGGGCCGGGGTGGGGTGGGCTTTCACGGATCTGATTGCCAAGATGAACGAAGGCGTGATTGCCCCGGCATGGAAGAAGGCGCTGGAGTCCAAGGATCCCGCGGAGATCGAGAAATGGGCCCAGTACAGCCTCTCGCTGGCGAACGAGGTGGTGGAACCGTTTCTGCTGTTACGGATCAACGGGATCTTTTTGGTGGCGACGCGGACGGATGAACAATACCAGGCGTTGCAGAAGGCCCTGGAGAAGTCCAAGGCGGGCATTGCCTCCTGGGGCAAGCAGGTGAAGGGGAACGCCGAGTTGGAAAACGTGGTGCGCCAGTTGGAAGAGCAGATCGGGATTTACGGCAAGGCTGGTGACGACTACTACAAGGCGATTCTGGCCGATCGCGAGGCCGGTGCCACGATGTCGGCCTCTGCGGCGGGCATTGTGCAGGCCGTCAGCACGGTGGAGCAGGAATTGTCGAGCGACCTGAATGCGGTGTTGTCCCGTTCGACGGTGTTGACGTGGGTGGTGGCGTTGGCGGGTGTGTTGATCGGAATCGGGCTGGCGGTGGTGATCACGCTGGGCATCAACAAGGCGTTGAAGAATCTGGCGAACGCGCTGGGGAGCGGGGCGGAGCAGGTGACGGCGGCATCGGGGCAGGTATCGGCGGCGAGCCAGTCGCTGGCGCAGGGGGCGAGCGAGCAGGCGTCGAGCCTGGAGGAGAGCAGCGCGGCGCTGGAGGAGATGGCGTCGATGACGCGGCAGAACGCGGACAACGCGGGCAAGGCCGACAGCCTGATGGGGGTCTCCCGGAAGGTGGTGGGCGAAGGCGCGAAGGCCGTCGACGAGGTATCCAGCGCGATTGGGCAGATCAAGCAGTCGGCGCAGGAGACGGCGAAGATCATCAAGACGATCGACGAGATTTCGTTCCAGA
>CAYODC010000456.1:0-1680 GCA_964402575.1 uncultured Verrucomicrobiota bacterium | reverse complement strand
CCTGCTGTTCTTCGATGAAGTCCAGGCCGGCATCGGCCGCACTGGAAAATGGTTCGGGTTCCAGAACTACGACGTCCGCCCCGACGGTTTTTCCATGGCCAAGGCCCTCGCCGGCGGTTTCCCCATGGGCGCCGCCGCCGTCACCCACGAACTCTCCAACGTCTTCCAGCCCGGCAACCACGCCAGCACCTTTGGCGGGAACCCCCTGGCCTGTGCCGCCGCCCTCGCCACCCTGGAGGCCATCGAGCAGGAACACCTGCTCGACCACGCCGTCCAGATGGGCGCGCGCTTCATGGCCGGCCTGCAGGCGCTCGCGCCCCGGCACGCCTGCATCCAGGCGGTCCGCGGCATCGGCCTCATGATCGGCCTGGTCCTCAACATCCCCGCCAAGCCCGTCGAGGCCAAGCTCCGCGAAAACGGCCTGCTCTGCATCGCCACCGGCGACCACGTCCTGCGCTTCGTCCCGCCCCTGGTCGTCTCCGCCGCCCAGATCGACCAGGCCCTCGCCCTGATCGACCGCAGCCTGTAGCCGCCGCCCGCAGGCCCGGCCGTTTTCCCGCATTCCGGGGTTGCATCTTTCCCGTTCTGGGATAGCATCCCCCGCATTCATTTGGCTGGAACCCCGATTGACGAAGGAACCCGACGTGAAAAACATCCTGTGGATCTGCCTGGCCGCCCTGCTGGCCCTCGCCTCCCCCGCCTCCGCCCAGGTGGTGGTCTCCAAGCGCACCGGCGACACCGTCGGCGTCGACCTCTCCGGCGTCAGCGCCACCCCCGGCGCCGCCCTCGCCGTCCGCCGCTCCCTCGAAAACAACCTCAACCGCTCCGGATGGATGGAAGTCGCCGCCCCCGGCAAGGGCGCCGTCGCCGTCCGCGGCTCCATCACCGAATCCGGCGGACAGGTCGTCTTCGCCGGCTCCGTCGTGGACGCCGCGGGCCAGACCTATCTCAACGCCACCTACGCCCAGCCCTCCCCCCAGGCCGTCTACCTCGCCCACCAAGTCGCCCACGACATCGTCACCAAGGTCACCGGCAAACCCACCTTCTTCCTTGCCCGCCTCGCCCTCATCGGCATTAAAAACAACGCCAAGGAACTCTTTCTGGCCGATTCCAGCCTCCAGAACCTCCATCAGGTCACCCAGGACCGTTCCATCGCCCTCAAGCCCCGCTGGAGCCCCGACAACCGCCTCATCTCCTACACCTCCTACCTCAAGAAATACCCCGACGTCTACACCATCGACGTCGCCTCCGGCGCCCGCAACCGCGCCGCCAGCTATCCCGGCGTCAATTCCGGCGGCGCCATCGCCCCCGACGGCCGCTCCATGGCCCTCATCCTCTCCAAGGACGGCAACCCCGACCTCTACGTCAAGGACCTCCCCTCCGGCCGCGTCACCCGCCTCACCAACACCCCCCGGGCCGACGAAGGCTCCCCCGCCTGGTCCCCCGACGGCTCCCGCATCGTCTATGTCTCCAACGCCTCCGGCACCCCCCAGCTCTATCTCCTCTCCCGCACCGGCGGCTCCCCCGAACGCCTCACCACCCGCGGCTCCCAAAACGTCTCCCCCGACTGGGGCGCCAACGGCCTCATCGCCTACCAAACCCTCACCGGCGGCAAGTTCCAAATCGCCGTCATCGACCCCGCCGCCAAGCAGGAACGCGTCATCACCCCCTTCGACGCCG
>CAYODC010000455.1:1379-1688 GCA_964402575.1 uncultured Verrucomicrobiota bacterium | reverse complement strand
TCCATCCGCCCCTCCATCACCCCCAAGACCTCCGCCATCCTGCTGCGCATGCTCGAAATGGACCCCTTTGCCCGTTACCCCACCTATGAATCGGTCCTCAAGGACATCACCGATGCGCTGGAACCCCTCCTCGACGCCCGTTCCGGCAAGAAAAAACCCGAGAAGAAAAGCGCGGTCGTCCCCGTCATCGCCGGCCTCGTCGCCCTCGCCCTCATCGGCGGCCTCTCCTTCCTCGGCTACCACCTCTTCCAGGCCAAGCAGGCCGAAAAACGCGCCCAGGCCCAGCGCGCCGCCGACATCGCCGCCGGC
>CAYODC010000455.1:0-1369 GCA_964402575.1 uncultured Verrucomicrobiota bacterium | reverse complement strand
CCTCAAGCAAGTCATGCGCGGCGGCCAGCTCGTCTGGGTCCGCACCGATGATGCGCCGCCCGCCGGCGCCGCCCCCGGCGCCCCCGCCGCTCCCGTCAACGAATGGACCCTTCCCGCCACCCACGACATGTCCCTCTCTGGCGACAACTCCTCGGCCGACTTCAAGGAGCCCATCATCCTGCTCCTCCGCGCCGGCAGCAAGAGCCCCCTCGAAGAGGCCAGCAAGATCTACCTCCATTTCTCCCTCGCCAACGTGGACCGCAAACGGCTCGGACAGGCCATCCTTCAACTGACCGCCGGCCGCAAGGGCAGCGTCAAGGTCAAGGCCAACCCCTACCAGATGAACATCTGGGCCCTCAAGCCCGACACCGCCGCCGTCTGGGACGACCTCATGACCTGGCGCACTGCGCCCGGCAACGACCCCGCCAGCGCCGGCGGCATGCGCGAAGACCAGGCCGTGCTCCTGACCTCCTTCGACATCCCCGCCAATCCCGAAACCGGCGACCGCCTCCAGATCAGCGCCCAGTCTTTGCTCCAGTTCATCCGCGACTATCCCGGCAACGACTTGATCCTGGTGCTCACCGGCGACGAGGACACCGACCATAAAGGCGGCTGGCGCTTCACCTCCATCGAGGACGCCGAACGCTTCCAGCCCCCCACCCTCCTCCTCAAAGCCCGCTAGCCCCCCCCGGCGCCTTCCGGCTGTCCCGCGTTTTCAGCAAAAACCCGCTTGCCTCCCGCCCCGGGGAACCCTATTGTCTTCACCTTGTTTCCCAGAAGGAACCAGAAGGAGCAGTGAAGTATGGCCAAGATTGATTTTGGCGGAACGAAGGAAAACATCGTCACCCGCAAGGAATTCCCCCTTAAAAAGGCCCAAAAGGTCCTGAAAAACGAAGTCGTCGCCGTCATCGGCTACGGCGTGCAGGGCCCCGCCCAGTCGCTCAACATGCGCGACAACGGCATCCGCGTCATCGTCGGCCAGGACCCCCGCTTCGCCGGCGATTGGAAGCGCGCCATCAAAGACGGCTTCAAACCCGGCCAAACCCTCTTCGACATCGAAGAGGCCTGCCAAAAAGGCACCATCCTCATGATGCTCGTCAGCGACGGCGCCCTCAAGCACGTCTGGCCCCGCATCAAACCCTACCTCACCGCCGGCAAGGCCCTCTACTTCTCCCACGGCTTCGGCTGGGTCTACCGCAAGCTCACCGGCGTCACCGCCCCCAAGGGCGTGGACGTCATCATGGTCGCCCCCAAGGGGTCCGGCACCTCCGTGCGCCGCAACTTCCTCGCCGGCGTCGGCATCAACTCCAGCTTCGCCGTCGAACAGGACGCCACCGGTCGCGCCACCGACCGCACCCTCGCCATCGGC
>CAYODC010000454.1:0-1688 GCA_964402575.1 uncultured Verrucomicrobiota bacterium | reverse complement strand
TGATGAAGGTGATTCCGCCGAAGATGCTGTGTGCGCAATCCATACAGAGCCAGGCCATTGCGGCGGCGGCGTGGACGCTGCAGCAGGCGGGACATGCCCGGCCGGATTGGAAAACGGTGGAGATTGCGCCGGTGGCGGCGACGACGGTGGCCGATTCGATTTCGGTGGATATTCCGCGGGACGGGTTGGCGGCGGTGCGGGCGGTGATCGAGTCGGGCGGGGCGGCGGTGGCGGTGCCCGACGAAGAGATTCTGGCGGCGATACCGGAGCTGGCGCGGGGGGCGGGAGTGTTTGCGGAGCCGGCGGCGGCGTGCGCGTGGGCGGGGGTGAAGGCGGCGGCGAAAAAGGGAATTCTCGGCGCGGACGAGACGGTGGTATGCATGTGCACGGGCAACGGGCTGAAGGATGTCGCCAGCGCCCGGAAGGTGGCGGGCGATCCGAAACCGGTGGCCGCGCGGGTGGAAGCGGCGATGGCGGCGACGGAAGGATGGGGTTGATCGAGGAGGGATGGAGTGGCTTCCCGGCCGGGGGAGCCTGCCGCCCGCCAGTCCGAAGCGTCTTCCCGTGCGATGGCGGGCCTGCCGAGCTTGGCGGGGCGCGGTTTGTTTTGACCTTTTTTCCACAGTGTGGAAAAACTTTCCGGAATTTTTCCACAGTGTGGAAAAAGTTTTCCATAGCATGGAAAACCCAACCCCTTGAAAGGATGACGAGATGAGCGCGAGCAAACTGACGGTGCCGGCGGGCGGGCAGAAGATCACGATGGGGGCGGACGGGCGGCTGGTGGTGCCGGAGCGTCCGATCGTGCCGTTCATCGAGGGGGACGGGACGGGGCCGGACATCACGCGGGCGGCGATGGTGGCGTGGAACGCGGCGGTGGAGAAAGCCTATGGCGGGAAGCGCAAGGTGGAGTGGATGGAGATTTTTGCGGGGGAGAAGGCGAACGCGGTTTACGGGGCGAACACGTGGCTGCCGGCGGAGACGCTGGAGGCGTGCCGGGAGTATCTGGTGTCGATCAAGGGTCCGCTGACGACGCCGGTGGGGGGGGGGATCCGGAGTTTGAATGTGGCGCTGCGGCAGGAGCTGGATCTGTACGTATGCCTGCGGCCGGTGCGGTGGTTCGAGGGGGTGCCGAGCCCGGTGAAGAGTCCGGAGAAGACGGACATGGTGATCTTCCGCGAGAACGCGGAGGACATCTATGCGGGGATCGAATGGGCGGCGGGGACGCCGGAAGTGAAGAAGGTGGTGGATTTCCTGCAGAGGGAAATGGGGGTGAGGAAGATCCGGTTTCCGGAGAGTTCGGGGATCGGGATCAAGCCGGTGAGCGAGGAGGGGACGCGGCGGCTGGTGCGGGCGGCGATCCGGTATGCGCTGGACAACGGGCGCAGGAGCGTGACGCTGGTGCACAAGGGGAACATCATGAAGTTCACGGAGGGGGCGTTCCGGGATTGGGGCTATGCGACGGCGCGGGACGAATTTGGCGCCAAGCCGTTGGACGGGGGGCCGTGGCACGAGCTGACGGATCCGAAGTCGGGGCGGAAGATCGTGGTGAAGGATTGCATCGCGGATGCGTTCCTGCAGCAGATTTTGACGCGGCCGGGGGAGTACGACGTGATCGCGACGCTGAACCTGAACGGCGACTACATTTCGGACGCGCTAGCGGCGTGCGTGGGGGGGATCGGGATCGCGCC
>CAYODC010000453.1:0-1724 GCA_964402575.1 uncultured Verrucomicrobiota bacterium | reverse complement strand
CCGGTGCCGCAGGCGGGGGTTGCGGCTTCGACGCCGCGCCCATAGGTGCGGATGGCGAGGGACGAGGGGCCGGTGACCTGGACGAAGTCGGCGTTGGTGCCCGCGGGCGCGAAGAGATCGTGGCGGCGGATGAAGGCGCCGAGGGCGGGGACATCCACGGCGCGGAGATCCTCGACGATGGCCACGGCGTGGGGCACGCCACTGTTGACGAAATGCAGAGGCCATTCGCGGTGGTTCCACGCGATGGAAAGATTCAGGCGCCAATCCCCGGGGGGGGGAAGGTGGAGGCGGATGAGGGGGGGGCGCACTTCGGCCTGGACGATGCCGGCATCGGTTTCGATGCGCATGTCGGCGGGGGCGGCGCCGATTTCATGGGCCAGGCGGGCGATGCAACGGGCGCCATTGCCGCACATGTCGGCGGGAGAACCGTCCGGGTTGAAAAAGCGCATCCGGAAATCGGCAGAGGCGGAAGGCTGGATCAGAAGCAGGCCTTCCGATCCGATGCCGCGATGACGGTCGCACAGGCGGGCGATGAAAGCGGAGTCGGCGGCGGGGAAGCGCCGGGCACGGTCGTCCACGAGGATGAAGTCGTTACCAGCGCCGTGCATTTTCCAGAAGGGGATGGACATGGCGGGAGTATGTCACGGCCGCCGGGGAGGAATCAACTTAAGGATGGACGACGAAAAGGGGCACGTCGAGTTCATCGGCGGAGAGGCCGCCGTGGTTGCCGCGCTTGACCCCTTTTTTCCGGGAAAGGGCGGCGGGATAGAGGAAGGCGTGGCCGGGGGCGGCGAAGAGGGTGTAGTCGCCGAGGCGGTTGGCGAGGGCCGGATGGGGTTTTCCGGGGCCCAGGATGCCGGAGCGCAGGACTTCGGCATGGGAGACGCAGGCGCAGGCGCCCAAGAGGGGCGCCGAACGGGTCAGGCGGAGAAAATCCTTTACGCGCGAGGGGCGGACGAAGCACTGGACCATGCGGGCATCGCCGGAGGGGAGGATGGAGAGCGTGTCGTAGAAGCCGGGGATGGCGGAGAGGTCGATGCCGGTGCGGGTCTGCATGTGGCCGTGGTCGGCCGTGACGAGCAGCAGGGTGTTGGTGCCGGCGAGCGCGCGGCGGACGCGGGCGAGGAAGGCATCGAGTTCGGCGAGGTGCCGGGCGGAGGAGCGTCCATCGGGACCGCAGCCGTGGCAGATCGTGTCATAGTCGGGCCAGTAGGCATAGGCGTAGGCGTGGCCGGGGGAGCGGGCGAAGGTGCGGAGCTGCCGGAGGAGGCCATCCAGATTCCGGAAGGAGTGGCGTTCGGTCCACCAGGGCTGGGCCATGGAGGTGCGGCTGGCGGGAATGGTGCCCTGGGAAATCAGGACGCGGCGGCCGCGAACGGTGGAGAGGGGCGCGGGAAGGGCGAGATATCGCTTCAAATTGAATTCGGGCGTGGCGATGGGGGTGTCCATGCGGGTGACGAACGGCAGGATGGTGCCGACCATGCCGAGATCGGGGAGGTGGAGATGCCAGCCGAGGAAGGCATGTTCGGCGGGCGAGGCGCCGGTGGCGAGCGTGGTGACGGCCGCCGCTGTTGTGGCCGGGCAGATGGTCGTGATTTTTTGCCAGGGATGGACGGCGAGGAACTCGCGGCCCTTTCCGCGGAGGATGAATCGGTGGAGTTGATGGGCGCCGAGGCCGTCCAGAAGGAGCAGGATGACTTTGGAATACGGGCGGAGGGCGGCGG
>CAYODC010000452.1:0-1725 GCA_964402575.1 uncultured Verrucomicrobiota bacterium | reverse complement strand
TCCTTGCCTTTCAGGCGGGCCAGATAACCTTCCAAAGCGGATTCCGATCGGCCCAGGACCACGTCGAACACGCGATGCTTGCGCAGATCGCAGAACGTGGTGGCGTAGCCCGCCTTGCGGGTGAAGAAGTGCTCGTCGATGCCCAGCACCCGCGGACAGGCGTCGTTGACCCGTTCGGCCATCTTCCGCTCCAGGAAGCGGTGATACCACCGCTCCAAGGTGGCCGTTCCCATCCGCATGCGTCGGGCCAACCGGCTCTGGCAGATGCCGTCATGGTGGTCCTGGCAGACCTCGCTCTTGAACGGCTCCGTGGCCCGCTGGTAGTTCAAGAGTCCAGGAAAGCGCTGCCGGAAGTACCGGCCGCACGCCCGGCAGAGGTATTTGTAGCCCCGCAGCCACAGCCAGACCGGGCGCGTTCCCAAACTCTCGTGTCGAACCTGGCGCACGAACGGCGCCTTCTTGCGCAAGCGTTCCGAGGCGCAGTGGGGATACCGGACCGGTCCGACGTAGTCCGCCTCGATCCGCACGGGATCCACCGCTTCGATCTTCGTGATCGTCATCCAGGGCAGGTTCAGTATGCTTTGGCTCCAGGGCATGGCCGTCTCCTTTCAGGTTTGCTTGACCGGGACCAGTATATGGCCCCAGGAGCGGCCCTGCCCCCACTTTTGATGGAGAGCCAACAATTTGCGCCGCCCCGGCAAAAACGCTTGCCGGGGCGGTAGTTTTTATGGTCAGGACCATCCCCGGTTATGAGGGGTGAATTGTTGTAACCCGTTTGGGGATGGAGGGAGCGCGGATTTCCGCAAGTGTGTACCGTGGTGCGCGAGGAGGGCGGATCGGTGTCCCCGAGTTCCACTACTACGCGCTGGCCGACGGCATCCGCACGTTGTTCGCCCGTTTGGGCCACTGGATCCCGCCAAAATACCATCCCGGCCCCGACGATCCGGAACTTGGGCAATTGCTCCTCAACCTATGAGCCAGAAAAACTGCGTCTATTTTTAGTTATCGGGGTTTGATGTGGCAATGGCGGGCGCAGTTCAGTAGGATAATTCCAGTTGCCATGCTCGCCAAAGAGCCCAATCCCACCCATTGGCCCATCACCGGCACGCTCGATTTGCACCTTTTTCAGCCGAAGGAAGTCGGTGACCTGTTGCCTGAATATCTGGAGGAGTGTCGCAAGCGGGGTATCCTGCAGGTCCGAATCGTTCACGGGAAGGGGACGGGGCAGCTTAGAGAACGCGTACACGCCATCCTGCGCCGGCTCCCGGGGGTGGCAAGGTTCGGCCTGGCGCCGGAAGGCATGGGCGGGTGGGGATCGACGGTGGTGGAGTTGAAGGCTTGAACAGGCCCAGCCTGCTCCGCCTCAATCGTTCCTGCGGCCGCCCAATAGCCCGGCGCGCATAAGGTAGTAGAGCAGAGTGAGCAGCGAGCTGACGGCGGCGGCCACGTAGGTCAGGAAGGCGGCTGTCAGCACCTTGCCGGCGTCCTCCTGCTCGGCCTGCGCGACGATCCCGGAGGACACCATCAGCCGGCGGGCCCGGGCGCTGGCGTCCCATTCCACCGGCAGGGTGACGATCGAGAACAGCACGCCCAGGGAAAACAGGCCGATGCTCAGGACGATGAGCTTGGGATGCTGCAGCATGAATCCGAGCATCAAGACGATATAGGACAGGTAGCTGCCGATCTGGGTGACGGGCACGAGGGCGTTGCGGAATCCCAGCCAGG
>CAYODC010000451.1:0-1726 GCA_964402575.1 uncultured Verrucomicrobiota bacterium | reverse complement strand
AAACCGGCCCGGCCATCCATGCGGGGTCCCTCACCGTCGATCCCGAACGCTACAAGGTCGAAATCAAGGGCAAGGAAGTCCCCCTGACCTATACCGAGTTCCGCATCCTCTATCTGCTGGCCGCCGTCCCCGGCCGCGCCTTCACCCGCCAGCAAATCGTCGACCAGGTCCGCGGCGAATCCTATTCCGTGACGGAACGCATCGTCGATGTCCAGATGGTCAGCCTGCGCAAGAAACTCGGCCACCTCGGCGACTGGATCGAAACCGTCCGCGGCGTTGGCTATCGCTTCAAGGAAGTCTGAGCCCGTGCTCCGACCTCCACCCGCGCGCCGCTTCGCCGTCACTGTTGTTTGCTTGGCGATCCCGGCCGCCGCCATGGCCGCCGGGATCCTCCTCCCGGGATCCGGCCCCTTGGGCGCGGTCCTGGCCCTGTGCCTGATCCTGTTGCTGTGGACCGCCGGATGTACCGTCTCCCGCTCCCTGCCCGCTCCCCAACCCGCCCCCTCCGCCCCCCTCCCCGCCTCGCCTGCCCCCGCCCCCAGCGCCACCACTCCCGTCCGGCCTTTCGAGGAAAACATCCTC
Source organism: uncultured Verrucomicrobiota bacterium (assembly GCA_964402575.1). Lineage (GTDB taxonomy): Bacteria > Verrucomicrobiota > Kiritimatiellia > CAIQIC01 > Lenti-01 > Lenti-01. Next base: position 1,144 of record CAYODC010000451.1, on the reverse strand, counting down.
TGCACCCATCTCTTTGACCTCCTCCAGGAAGGCATCCTGATGCTGGATGCCGGCAACCGGATCCTCCGCGCCAATGCCGCCGCCGCCCGCCTGCTCAAACGCGAACCCGGCAGCCTCGCGGGCCTCGCCCTGCCCGACGCCGCCCAGCAACCCCGCCTCGCCGAGCTTGTCGAATCCATCCGCTCCACCGGATCCCGGCAGGCCATTGAACTCCCCCTGCCCCCCCTCGCGGGCCTCGCGCACGTCTCCGGCATCCCCTTGCTTCACGCTCCCGCCGACGCCCCTCCCCATTTGCTCATCGTCCTGCGCGATGTCTCCCTCATCCGCCGCCTGGAATCCGCCGGCGAGGAATACGCCACCAACGTCTCCCACGAGCTCAAAACCCCCCTCACCCTCATCCTCGGCTACGCCGAAACCCTCCTCTCCCACGGCGACATCGACGCCGGCTTCCGCGAACGCTCCCTCCAAACCATCCAGAACCACACCAAACGCATCATCCGCATCATCGACGACCTCCTGCGCCTCGCCTGGCTCCGCAACGAATCCGGCAGCGCCGGCATCCCCCGCTCCACCGTCTCCGTTCCCGCCGTCGTCGCCACCGCCGTCTCCATCTGCCGCGAGTGGGCCCGCTCGGCCGGCGTCGAAATCACCACCCGCGTCCCCCCCGATCTCGTCTGGCACCTGAACAACGGCCTGATCGAAGAAGCCCTCATCAACCTCCTGAAAAACGCCATCCTCTACGCCCTCGGCGGCCCCGTCGAACTCCACGTGCGCGTCAAGGAAAACGGCTGGCTCGAATTCGCGGTTCTCGACCGCGGCCCCGGCCTCAAGCCCGAGGACGCCCACCGCATCTTCGAACGCTTCTATCGCGTCGACAAGGGCCGCGCCCGCGCCTCCGGCGGCAGCGGCCTCGGCCTGCCCATCGTCCAGCAAATCGTCGAGGCCCATCAGGGCAACGCGCGCGTCGAAAGCATCCCCGGCGAAGGCAGCACCTTCATCCTGGAGATCCCTCCCGGTCCGCCTCCCGCCGGATCCGCTCCCACTCCTCCGGCGTATTGACGTTGTTCAGCACCGCCGGATCCCCCACCTCCAGCGTCCGCGCCCTCCCCCGCGCCCATTCATCCACCCGCGCATCCCCCCCCAG
>CAYODC010000450.1:0-1729 GCA_964402575.1 uncultured Verrucomicrobiota bacterium | reverse complement strand
TTCTTCATTCTTAATTCTTCATTCTTAATTCTCCGGCAGGCCCCATGCCCTTCCTGACCGACACCCCCGCCGGCGCGGTCTTGAATCTCCGCATCATCCCGCGCGCCGCCAAAAACGCCATCCAGGGCGAACACGGCGACGCCCTCAAGATCCGCCTCTGCGCCCCTCCCGTCGACGGCGCCGCCAACGCCGCCCTCATCGAATTCCTCTCCGACACCCTCTCCCTCCCCCGCGCCCGCATCCAGCTCCTCAGCGGAAAAACCTCCCGCACCAAGCGCGTCCTTCTCGCCGGGCTTCCCTCTTCGGCTGTCCTCTCCCGCCTGAACCCTCTCCCCCCTCCCCCCGAACCCTGAACCCCTGAACCCCAACTAATTCATCATCCAGAGCCCCTCATGAACCCGCCCCCTCCCCGCCGCTTCTCCCCCTGTCGATCCTTCGCCAGCGGCATGTGCTTTCTGGGTTTCTTCGCCACCCTCCACTTGGGTGGTGGCGCCGTCTTCATCGACATTCCCAGCGCGCTCATCGCCTGCGGCCTCCCCTTTTTCCTCCTCCTGGGACTCTTCGGCAAAACCTATCTCCGCTTCATCCCCGACGCCTTCCTGACCTTCTTCACCATCCCCGCAGCCCCCAATCCCGAATATGCCGACATCGCCAAAACCGGCAGCCGTCTCGTCATCGGCGCCGGCGTCCTCGGCACTCTGATCGGCCTCATCCAGTTGTTGAGTAATCTGAACGACCCCAGTTCCATCGGTCAGGGGATGGCGATAGCCCTGCTCACCAGCCTCTACGCCATCTTCATTTCTGAAATCATATTCGCCTTCCTCTACAAGGCCTACTCCCTGCCCGGCCCGCCCCCCAACAAATCCTCCACTCTTCCGCTCGCCAACCTCGGCATCCCCATCGTGGTCTTGACCTGGATTATCACCGTCTTCTTCATCTTCCTCCTCGCCCTCACTCCCGCCCCCGCCGACTATGCCCAAAATGGAACGGCGGAATTCACGACGGAGCATCCTGCTCTTCCCACCCCATGAATCGCATCGTCACAGACCCTTCCCGCTTCCCCGGCGTGCCCACCGATCCCGTCCGCACGGGCTTCGTGTCCACCGGCCTCTTGCGCGAGCGCGCCCTCTATTTCTCAGGCACCCGGATCGAATACCGCGCCAGCCATTCGTTCCTCTATTTCTGCGGGTTCCTGTTCATCCTGGCCGCCGTCGTCTGGCATCTGCCGTTCGACATCCAAACGGCAACCCCGCTGAACCTCATGCAATGCATCGCGCTCATGCTCGGCTGGGGCGGCATCTGCTCCCTCCTCCCCTTCTTTTACATCCTGCATCGGGGACAGCGAACGGTCATCGACCTAAAAACCCGGACCCTTTCGACGATCCAACGGAACCATGTTACGCGCGAATTCAACCTGGCCGACTTGAGTTGTCTGCAGCTCTGCTGGTCGGAATGCGCCAAACACCACGCCTATGAACTCAACCTATGCTTCCCAGACGCCGTCCGGATCAACCTGATCACTGTGGCTCATCCCCGCCCCGCCCGAAAGCTCGCATCGAAACTGGCCGGCCTCCTTCACAAGGAGATTCTCGACTGCACGGAACTCAACAAATCAACAGCATCTTGACCTCCCCCCTTCTGAATCCTGTCTCCTTTGTTCTTACTCCTGCACTCCTGTATTCTGACTCCTGACTCCTGTATTCTGTATTCATAATACCCCCCCATGAAA
>CAYODC010000449.1:0-1729 GCA_964402575.1 uncultured Verrucomicrobiota bacterium | reverse complement strand
ATGTCCGATAGCTTCTTGCTCCCCTCCATCCCCAGCGGCCGCATCCGGTCGCCCTCCCGCCAACTGCGGAAAATCAAATCCCGCCCCGCCACCGCCGCCGCCGACAGGCACACCTCGTCCGCCCGCCGCGAAAATCCCCGCCCGGACCGGACCTCGATCCGCGGCGCCCCCTCCGGATTTTCCACTCCATGGAAAATTATTTCGCCGTTTTTCCACAGTATGGAAAATTTTTTCGCGTTTTTTCCACAGTATGGAAAATTTTTTCGCCGTTTTTCCACCGTATGGAAAACCACGTCGGCCGGCGCAACGCCCGCGCTTCGCATCGCCTCCAGCGCCCGCCGCCGCCGGATCGCCAGCGGCGCCCTGCCCCCCGCCGGAGCCTTCCGCGCCAGCGCTGCCATCACCTCGTCCTCGGCTGCGGCAATCTCCGCCAGCCGCACCAGCGCCTGCCGCACCCCCGGGTTCAGGCGCTTCTCCAGCAGCGGCAGGATCTCGTGCCGCACCCGGTTGCGCAGCGCGAAGTCCTCCGCGTTGCTTTCGTCCTCCCGCCAGCGCTGCTGGCGGCTCTTCAGATAATCCACCACCTGCCCGCGCAGCGCGTCCCGCAGCGGCCGGATGAACCGCACCCCGCCCTGCCGGGCCACATACGGAATCCCCGCCAGCCCGGTGATCGACGTCCCGCGCGCGATGCGCATCAGCACCGTCTCCGCCTGGTCGTCGGCCGTGTGCCCCGTGGCCACCCAGCGGATCTTCTCCCGCCGCGCCGTCGCCGCCAGAAAGTCCCGCCGCACCCGCCGCGCGGCCATCTCCAGCGATTCCCCGCGCTTCTTCGCCTCGGCCGGCACATCGAAGGTCCCCAGGAAAAACGGCGCGCCCAGCTTCTTCGCCAGCGCCTTCACGAAGCGCGCATCGGCATCGGCGGTTTTTCCGCGGATACCGTGGTGCACGTGCGCCAGCGCCAGATCGCACCCCAGCGCCTGCAGCGCCAGCGCCAGCGCCGTCGAATCCGCCCCGCCGCTGGCCGCTACCAAAACGCGCTTCCCGCGGATCTGCGGAAAGCGCGCGGCGACGGTTCGCTGGACCGTGACGATCACCGGCTCATTTCTTCGGCACCAGGCGCTCGATCCCGCCCATGTAGGGCCGCAGCGCCTCGGGCAGGACGACCGATCCGTCCTCCTGCTGGCCGTTCTCCAGGATCGCCACCACCAGGCGCGGCAACGCCACGCCCGAGCCATTCAGCGTGTGCACGAACTCCGGCTTGCCCTGCGCGTTCTTCCAGCGGATCCCCGCCCGCCGCGCCTGGAACGCCTCGAAATTGCTGCACGACGACACCTCGAGCCAGCCGTTGAATCCCGGCGCCCACAGCTCGAGGTCGTAGCACTTGGCCGCCGCGAAGCTCATGTCGCCCGAGCACAACTGCAGCACGCGGTACGTCAGCCCCAGCTTCTCCAGCACGTCGGTTGCGTCGCCCACCAGCTTCTCCAGCTCGTCGTAGGACGTCCCCGGCGCCACGAACTTCACCAGCTCCACCTTGTCGAACTGGTGCACCCGGATCAGCCCGCGCGTCTCCTTGCCCGCCGAGCCCGCCTCGCGCCGGAAGCACGGCGTGTGCGCCACGTACCGGATCGGCAGCGCCTCGCGCAGGATCTCCTCGCGGTGGATGTTCGTCACCGGCACTTCCGCCGTCGGAATCAGCCACAGGTCGTCGCCGGGCACGTGGTACATGTCG
>CAYODC010000448.1:0-1729 GCA_964402575.1 uncultured Verrucomicrobiota bacterium | reverse complement strand
GGAGAGGTTGGGGGAGTGCATAAGGTGAAACGCTTGACTTGAAGCATTTGGTCGAGGAGAATGGGGAGATTATGAGAAAAACGAAGATTGTGTGTACGATTGGTCCGGCGTCGGAAAGCCGGGAAGTGCTGAGCCGCATGATGGATGCGGGCATGAACGTGGCACGGTTGAATTTTTCACATGGGACCCGGGAAGACCATGCCGTCAAGATTGCCTTGATCCGGGCGATTGCGGAGGAAAAAGGGTTGCCGATCGCCATATTGCAGGATTTGGCGGGGCCGAAGATTCGGACCGGGGCGTTCGAATGCGGGAGCATTCAGCTCAAGACGGGGGATGAATTCATTTTAACGGCGCGGGACGTGCCGGGCAACGAGAAGGAAGTGGGGTTGACGTACAGGGAGTTGCCGCAGGACGTGCAGGAGGGGGACACGCTACTGCTGGCGGACGGAGCGTTGGAGCTGCGGGTGGAAAAGGTGGAGGGGGAGGACATCCATTGCCGGGTGATTTTGGGGGGGAAGTTGAGCAGCCACAAGGGGATCAACCTGCCCTCGCGGAGCATCCGGGCGCCGATCCTGACCAACAAGGACTACGAGGATTTGGCGTTCGGGTTGGCGCAGGGGGTGGACTATGTGGCGCTGTCGTTCGTGCGTTCGGCGGCAGACATCGAAGTGGCGCGGGCGTACATGCGGGCGCAGGGGAAGATGCGGCCGATCATCGCGAAGATCGAGAAGCATGAGGCGCTGGCCGAGCTGGACGAGATCATCGCGGTGGTGGACGCGATCATGGTGGCGCGCGGGGATCTGGGGGTGGACATTCCGCCGGAGAAAGTGCCGACGGCGCAGCGGCGGATCATTGAAATGGCGAATTTGGCGGGCAAGCCGGTGATCACGGCGACGCAGATGCTGAAGAGCATGACGGATGCGCCGCGGCCGACGCGGGCGGAAGTGACGGACGTGACGAACGCGGTGCTGGAGGGGACCGACGCGGTGATGTTGTCGGAGGAGAGCGCGATGGGGCAGTATCCCGTCGAGGCGGTGGCGACGATGTCGAAGATCGCGGAGGAGGCGGAGAAGGCGTATCCGCGGGAGGCTTGGTGGCAGCGGCTGCTGCAGGTGCAGGCCGTGGACGATTCGGAGGCGATTGCGCGTGCGGCGTGTTCGCTGGCGGAGACGATTGATGCGAGGGCGCTAGTCATTGCGACGCAGACCGGCGGGACGGCGTGTCTGGCGGCGAAGACGCGTCCGGACCAGCCGATCCTGGCAGGCACGACGGAGACGCCGGCGTTCCGACGGTTGGCGCTGGTGAGGGGGATTCGGCCGATGATGATTCCGCCCGTGAGCCGATTGAGCCATTTGATCGAGGAACTGCATCAGGCGGCGAAGAAAACGGGTTTGGTGAAGACGGGGGATTACGTGGTGTGCACGGCGGGTTTTCCGCTGGGGAAGACGGGGGCGAGCAACTTGATCAAAGTCGAGGTGGTGCCGTAGGCGGAGTGGAGGGGGGCGGCGGATTCGGTGGCGGATTGGGCGCATCCGCGTTTCATTGACTTCGAATCTTCAATATTCAATGTTCAATATCCAATATCCAATTGGGAAAAGACGGTGAGCCCAGAGGTGGCGCCCCACTCGGAACCCTCCGTCGCGCTTCTTCTGCTACCCCTCCTCGAAACTTGATCATTGGATATTGGACATTGGATATTCATCCATCTGTGAACGGGGGGATGACAGGC
>CAYODC010000447.1:0-1733 GCA_964402575.1 uncultured Verrucomicrobiota bacterium | reverse complement strand
GGGGATCTAGCGCGCCGCAGTGTCGACCGCGGGCTTGGGGATCCGGATGCGGATGCGCCCGGAATCGTTGGTGACTTGGACAAGGGCGTCCGGCTCGACGGGGCCCGGCAGCAGCAACTGGGATTGGAAGTGCTGCGAGGAGGCCGTGTGGGGGGTCCGGGTGTCCTGATGCGAGGATAGGGACAGCAGGCGCCCGTCGAGTCGGACATCGATGGAGTTGGGATCGGCATCGGCCAGGGCGAGGGACAGCTCGTAGGCGTCGTCGGTCTCGCGCATGTTCATGGCGGGGGAAGCGGGGAGAGTGGCCCAGGCCGGATCGGCGTTGAAGATCGGATCGAAATCGGCGAAGGCGCGCTGGGCTTCGTCCATCATGCGTTCCATTTGGGCGCGCATGCGGTCGGCGGGATGGCGGAAGCGCTGGGGGGGGGGCGCGGGTTGGAAGAAGGACAGGCGCGGGAACAGGGAAAAAGGTGACGGGGCATTCGGGTGTGCGGAGGACTCCAAGGAGGGGGGAGTGTCCGGTTGGGTTGCGACCGCAGTGGGTTGGTTGTGGCTTCTGCGGGTGAATGCCCCGTCAAGGTGGTTCTTGGCCAGCCAGGCCAAAATGACAATCTGCAGAACGAAAATCCATCGGAGCAGCTTTCGCTCTCCCGTCGGGTTTGGATTGGAAGTGCCGTCTGTCATGGTGAAAGGACAGGAGCAGAACGCGTGCCAAGTTGGGGAGGATAGCGCGGATTCGCGGGATTCCTTCGGTTTCTGCGCAGATTTGGGGTGGAGCGTCTGTCGTGCTGCCGAGCAATTCTGGAGCAACGGGACAAAACGCGCGGCGGGCATGCGACATTTTGTCCGGAACAAGCGATTCAAGCCACGAGTCAGAGGCGGGGGTGGAGAAATCGGGCATTGATCGGTGGCGGCGGGGGGATTAAAGTGCAGGGCTAAATCTGTTTGAGGTGAAGACATGGCGTATCCGCATTCCGAGATCGAAGCGAAGTGGCAGAAGTACTGGGAGCAGAACAAGACGTTCCGCACTCCGGACGAGATCGACCGCGCGCGGCCGAAGTTCTATGTGCTGGACATGTTCCCGTATCCGAGCGGGCAGGGGCTGCATGTGGGGCATCCGGAGGGGTATACGGCGACGGACATCCAGACGCGCTATAAGCGGATGAAAGGGTTTAACGTCCTGCATCCGATGGGTTGGGATTCGTTCGGGCTGCCGGCGGAGCAGTACGCGATCAAGACGGGCGAGCATCCGCGCAAGATCACCTACGAGAACATCGACAATTTCCGGCGGCAGCTCAAGATGCTGGGGTTCTCGTACGACTGGGACCGGGAGGTTGCCACGACGGACGAGGAATACGTGCGTTGGACGCAGTGGATCTTCCTGCAGCTGTTCCAACGCGGGCTGGCGTACGAGAGCGAGATGCCGGTGAACTGGAGCCCCGACCTGTGCGCCGTGCTGGCGAATGAAGAAGTCGAGGAGTGGCGCGCGAAGGGGTTTTCGGTGGAGCGGCGGTCGATGCGCCAGTGGGTGCTGAAGATCACGCAGTATGCCGAACGGCTGCTGGCGGACCTGGAGGGGTTGGACTGGCCCGAGAGCATCAAGGAGATGCAGCGGAACTGGATTGGCAAGAGCGAAGGCGCGGAGGTGGATTTCGCGCTGGGCGACGACACGATCCGGGTGTTCACGACGCGGCCGGACACGCTCTTTGGAGCGACCTACATGGTGCTGGCGC
>CAYODC010000446.1:684-1743 GCA_964402575.1 uncultured Verrucomicrobiota bacterium | reverse complement strand
GGCGCTTGGTGAGGGCGATGCCGATGATTTCCGAGGCGACGACGGCGTCTTCGAAGAACATTTCGTAGAAGTCGCCGAGGCGGAAGAAGAGGATGGTGTCGGGAGCGATTTCGGCCTTGGCGCGGCGGTACTGCGCCATCATGGGGGTTGTGGACTTGTCGCTCATGGTCAGGGGGGAAGTGAAGCAAACCGCGGCGGGGGTGAACAGTCGAAAAAGGGGGGGGAGCAAAACCCCAATATCCAATGTTCGATATCCACTATTCAATGTTCAAATGCTTGTGGAATCGGGTTTACAGGGAGGGGGGCGTGTCGTAGAGTGCGCAGACTGTCCGGGGCGGCGCGAAGGCGGCCGGGACGGAGGAGGGAACGATGAAGCGGATCGGGACAGGAATGGTGGTGGGGCTGGCGCTGGCGGCGCTGGCCGCGGTCTGCTGGATGAAAGCCCGGTCCCCGCTGGTGGTGGGGACGGATGCGACGCGGCCGCCGTTGGCGTCGCTGGGGGGGGAGAGCGGGACGGAAGTGGTGGGGTACGAGGTGGAGGTGGCGAAGGCGATCGCGGCGAAGCTGGGGAAGCCGCTGGAAGTCGTGAACCTGCCGCGGGAGGTGTTGTGGTCGGCGCTGGCGACGGGCCGGGTGGATCTGGCGATGGCGGGGATGGCGATCGAGGAATCCGTTCAGGGGGTAGCGTTTTCGGATCCGTATTACGAGGCGGGGATGGTGGTGCTGGTGCTGGCGGGGGGGGAGTCGCCGGCGACGAAGGAGGAGCTGCAGGGGATGAAGATCGGGGTGGTGGAGGGATCGAAGGGCGCGGGGGTGGCCACGGAGCTGGCCGGGAAGGACAACGTCCGGCTGGCGGCGACGATGAAGGACGCGGTGGTGGACCTGATGAACAGCAAGGTGGAGGCGGCGATCGTCGACGAGCAGGCCGCCCGCCAGTTTGTGAAGATCCATCCCGAGCTGGAGCAGGTGCGTTTGGATTTCGAGCGCGAGGCGTTCGGGGTGGCGGTGCGCGAGGGGGATGGGTGGCGGCTGGCGAAGGTCAACGAGGCGCTGGCGGAA
>CAYODC010000446.1:0-674 GCA_964402575.1 uncultured Verrucomicrobiota bacterium | reverse complement strand
CTGCGGTCGGGCGGGCGGGAGGAGGAGCTGGTGCAGGAGTGGCTGGTGCGGATGGTGGACATCCGGGCGTTGCCGGAGGAGCCGGAGGAAACTCCCTGAAAAGGGAGCCGTAGGAGTGGATTTCAACATGAAACAGAAAGCAGGCGGCATGGCGATGGGATTGGGCAAACAGGCGGGCGGGTGGATGGTGGCGGTGCTGCTGGGGTTGGCGCTGGAGCCGGCGCGGGGGCAGTGGGAGTGGGGCGGGGTGATCGACGAGGGGCGCGAGCAGAACCTGCGGGTGACGCTGGGGGCGGTGCTGGATTTCGAGGGCATGGTGACCGAGACCACGCGCCGGCTGTACGACGTGACGGGGCGGACGTGGAGCCAGGGGGATGCGGAGAGCTACGGGACGAGCGATTTCAACCTGGACGGGCGCTACGGGACGATCGGGTTGTCATTCGATTCGGCGTGGAAGTTCTTTCGGCTGCAGATCGACACCAGCTTCATGAATCCGGACACGAAGGCGACGGCGAAGCGCGACTATTACATTTCAGTCAGCGACGACATTTCCTACAACGGGAAGAAGTACGACCACCTGATGATTCCGAAGGGGACGGAATTCGAGGCGGAGCTGCTGGGAAACCTGACGGAGCTGACGTTGGAGTTCGTGCCGTTCGGGGTGACGATCGGCG
>CAYODC010000445.1:1239-1746 GCA_964402575.1 uncultured Verrucomicrobiota bacterium | reverse complement strand
GCACGCGCCCGCTGAACCCCACCGCCCGCCCCAGCTCGTCGCGGATCGTGAACATCACCCGCCCCCGAAACCGGTCGTAGACGTTTCCCTTTTCGTTCTCCGACAGCAGCCCCGCCGCCTCCAACACTTTCATCTTCGCCCCGCCGCGCGGCCCGGCCTTGTCGCTGAGAAAGCCCCACCCCTCGGGCGCATAGCCGATGCCCCATTCCTTCCACGCGTCGGCCTCCAGCGCGCGCGCCTTCAAATACGCCCGCGCCTCCGCCGCCTCCCCCCCCTGCCGCAGCTCCTTCTGGTACCGCTGGGACGCCTCCTCGTTCGCCGCGAAAATCTCGTCCTTCGCCGGCCCGTCCTTCGCCTTGCCCGATCGTTCGTCGTCGAACTGCACCGCGATCCCCGCCCGCGACGCCAGCATCCGCAGCGCCGTCGGGAAATCCACGTTCTCGTACATCATCACGAACTTGAACACGTCCCCCCCCGCCCCGCACCCGAAGCAATGGAACGCCTGCC
>CAYODC010000445.1:0-1229 GCA_964402575.1 uncultured Verrucomicrobiota bacterium | reverse complement strand
CGGCGTCTTTTCCTTGTGGAACGGACACAGCGCCTTCGCCGTCTGCCCCGCCCGCTTCACCTGGATGTACGATCCAATCACGTCCGCAATGTCCAGCGCATTGCGGATCTGGTCGATCACGTCCTTGGAAACCCTCCCCGCCATGGACGCGCTACTCCGCCGGCCACGCCGGGCCCGGCCCATCCGCACCGGGCTCCGCCGCCGGCGGCATCACCGCATACGGCAGTTCCACCCCCACCGGAACTTCGGCCTGGATCATCTCGACCTTCTGCGCCACCACGTTGTAGCCCACCACCAAATGCGGCAGCACCACCGGCCCCATCCGCGAATCCTGGATCTGCCGCTGCAGCCACGCCGACGGCAGGAAATACACCGCCAGCATCAGCACCAGATACACCGCCCCCCTCCGGAACAGCCCCGCCAGCAGCCCCCCCAGCCGCTCCACCGGCCCCTTGAACGAAAACGTCATCAGCGTCCCCAGCGCAATCCGTAGCAGCCGCATCCCGTACAGCACCGCCATCACCAGCACCACCACCGCCATCAGCCGGGTAAGCTCCTCGTTCCAGCCCCACTTCTCGCAAATCCACGCCGACGCCGGCTCGTAGAACAGCCACGTCGCCACCACCGCCACCACCATCCCGATCAGCATCGCCAGCTCATGCGACAGCCCCCTCACCGCCCCCATCGCCGCCCCGTACAGCAGCACCGCCACGAACAGCCCATCCACCCAGTTGTACATCGTCCAATCCATGCTTCCGCCCCTTTCCCGCCCCGCGCCTAGCCCAGCCCCTTGCCCCGCGGGGGCTCCACATCCAACTCGCTCCCCAGCATGATCCCTTCGTCGAACAGAAACCGCCCGCTGAACTTCCGCCCCTGCAGCACCAGCGGATACCACAGCCGGTCGTCGGCCCACATCTGCCCGTACGGCATCTCCCGCTCATCGACCCACAACGGAATGGCCTCGACCGTCTCCGTCGGAACCCCCTCGTACGAACTGGCCGTGAACACGTGGCACCTCAGCGAATACCCGTCCACGAACTGGAACGCCAGCACCCCCGCCTCCTGCACCCCGATCGGCGTCACGTGCAGCTCCTCCTGCGATTCGCGCACGGCCCCCTGCTCCGGGGTTTCCCCGGGATCCACCCGCCCCCCCGGCGCATTGATCAGCCCCGCCCCCATGCCCATCAGCTTGCGGATCAGCAGCACCATGCCGTCCATGCGCACGAACA
>CAYODC010000444.1:0-1756 GCA_964402575.1 uncultured Verrucomicrobiota bacterium | reverse complement strand
CCCCCCCCAACAGCAACAGCACGATCAGGATCACGAACCCCCCGACGATCTCGTTCACGTAGCGGAATTTGAATTTCTTGGCCATGGCCTGCTCCTCACTTCGTCTCCGGCGCCGCCACCGTCAGCGGCTCCAGCGCCGCCCGCGTCGCCTCTTTCAACCGTGAATCCAGCCAGATCACGGCGCACCCGTCCCCGCGGACCCGGCGCACCCCTTCCAGCAGCGCCTCCAGATCCTCCGGCGAGGTCTCGCGCAACGGCTGCTCCAGCACCAGCGCCTCGGGACTCCCCGCAAACGCCCGCGTCCACAAAATCCTCCGCCGGTCCCGGTCCTTCACCGCCGGCGCCCGCTCCGGCGGCAGCGGCCAGCACCCGAAGAACCGCGCCCAGCGCTCGATCGACTCCCCCGCCCCCTTCCGGCCGTGGATCCGCGACGGCAGCCACACGTTCTCGTCCATGTCCAGGTTCATCACCACCCCCCCGCCATTCCACGCCTTTCCAAAATACCCGTCCCTCCGGCGGCGGCCCGATGCCCGTCAGCCAGTCCAGCCACGCCATGCCCGAATCGCCGGCGTCCGGAATCCAAACCAGCTCCCCCGGGCCCGCCCGGAACGACCACGCCGAACCTTCCGGCGCGCCCCTCGCGCCCTCCACCCGGATCCCTTCGCTCTTTTCGCGCTCGTCCATTCCCGGCCTCACACGTACGCCATCAGGGAAATCAGCAGCGACATCACGAACAGCGCCGCCACCGACCGCATCACGCCGCGCGTCGCCGCAATCGGCACCTCTGTCACCGCCGGCCCCACCCCCAGCCCCTCGTCGCAGCAGATCGCCCCCGTCAACATCCCGGGCAGGATCGACTTCGCCAGCAGGCTGAACACATCCGTCACCGTCACCGCCCCGATGATGTTCCCGAAGAACAGCCCCATGTCAATGTCCCCCAGCAGCAGCACCCACATGCACGCGAACCCCCCGATGAACGTCACTCCCAAAAACAGGATCGTCAGGCAGAACGTCGACGCCGCCACCCCCAGCACCCGCGGAATCACCAGATACACGAACGGATCGATCCCCATCGCGTCCAGCACCCGCACCTCCCCGTGCACCTTCATGTTGGCCAGCTCCGTCGAAATCGCCGTCCCGCTGCGCGCAATCACCACGAAGTTCGTCAACAGCGGCCCCAGCTCCCGCAGCACCACCGCCGTCAGGATCGGCCCGATCAACCCCGTCTGCCCCAGCCGCATCAGCCAGTACTGCGCCTGCACCACCACCAGCACCCCCACGATCAGCGCAATCAACGCCACGAACCCCGACGCCTCCAGCCCCGTGAACAATATCTGCCGCGCCAGCACGTTGCGCATCGGCGCCGTCCACGTCCCCGGCCGCGCCGCCTGCACCGCCGCCGCCCAGACGATGGCCACCGTCCGCGCACCCTGCGCACCCCGCGCCCGCACGCGGGCTCCAATTTGGCCCACCACATTCATCAGCTCTGCACTATAGTCCACCCCTTCCCCCTCCTACAACACATTCCCTCGCCGCGGCTTCCTCCTCGCATTCCCCAAGTCAAGCGCTTGACCCGGACGGCGCGTTTTTTCTCTTCCCCGCCGCGCTCCCTCTCCCCTATACTCGCCCCGTCATTTTTAGCCCCCATTCAAGGAGCCCTCTATGAAATTGTGTGAATTCCTCCGCCCGGCCTCCCTCCAGGCCGCGCGCGACAACCTGCGCGAACTCGGCCACAAGGGCATGGCCCTCGCCGGCG
>CAYODC010000443.1:0-1779 GCA_964402575.1 uncultured Verrucomicrobiota bacterium | reverse complement strand
ACATGCTCACCGACGACCCCGGCCCCTTCTTCATCGCGGATGTCATCCGCGCCCAGATCAATCGCCGCCTCAAGGCCGAACTCCCCCACGCCATCGCCGTCGCCGTCGACTCCGTCACCGAGACCCCCGAAGCCATCCAGGTCGCCGCCACCATCTACATCGAAAAACCCTCCCAGCGCCCCATCGTCATCGGCAACCACGCCAAGATGATCCGCGATATCCGCCACGCCTCCGAAAAAGAACTCTCCGCCATCTACGACAAAAAACACAAACTCGAACTCTGGGTCAAAGTCGAACCCAACTGGTCCCGGAATTATTGGCTGCTGAAAAAATTCGGCTACGTCGGAACGTGATTTTCTGAATTTGCATCATGTTGATAATAAACATATTATCCATTTGTTTCTAGAGTTTATAAAAACTAGAAACAACTCTCCTCCCCCCTGCCCCGGCAATTCCTCTTCGCAACCACTCCATGCACCCCGGCTTTTCCCCCGCCGCACCGGTCTTTACAGCCCCCCCTTGGCTCCTTTATAGTCCATAAATGGTCCCGAACGACATTGCCCACCCCGCTGAACGTCCCGCCTGGGCTTCCGTTGGTCTCCGGTGGGGCCGACGCCTGATCGTGGCCGCCGCCTTCCTGCTGACCGTCTTTCTGCTGCTGGAGCTCCTCGCCTTTCTTCTCCTCCCCCGCCGCTCCACCCGTTTCCTCCTCGAAGGCCGTTCCAACGACCAGCCCGCCTGGATCGACAACCAATTCTTCTCCTACCGCTTCTTCTCTGAGCGTCTGGCCCTCGCCCCCCTCCCCATCGCCGCCCTCCAGTCCCCACCCCCCCAGTCCATCCGGGTCTGCCTCCTCGGCGGCTCTTCCGCCATGGGCGACCCCGACCCCGCCTTCGGCATCGGCCGCCAGATGGAACGCATGCTCCAATCCCGCTATCCCGGCCGCACCGTCGAAGTGGTCCAACTGGCCCTCGACGGCGCCAATTCCCACGTCCTCCTCGAAGCCTCCCGCGACCTGAAGCGCCTCCGCCCCAATGCCGTTGTCGTGCTCGACGGCAACGACGAAATCTCCGGCCCCTACGGCCCTTCCTCCGGCCTCGCCCGCTGGTACTACAACCCCTCCCTCAACGCCGCGTTGCGCCTCTTCTCCCGCACCCGCCAATCCCAGCTCTTCATCTCCACCATCAACCGCCTGTTCCCCGCCCGCGTCGACCTGGATGCCTGGCGCGCCCAGGAACCCATCACCCTGCGCGGTCGCATGGCCCCCGACGATCCCCGCCTCGAAACCGCCCACCGATCCTTCCGCCGCAACCTGACCGCCATCCTCCGCCGAGCCACCCGCGCCGCCCCCGCCGTCGTCGTCTGCACCGTCCCCGTCAACCTCCGCGACTGCGCCCCCTTCGCCACCCGCTTCCTCGAAAACGAATCCACCGGCCAGAAGGTCCGTGAAACCCTCCGCGCCGCCATCGCCGCCGAAACCGCCACCAACCGCCTCGAAGCCGCCCGCCTCTACTCCGAAGCCATCCGCCTCCACCCCACCCACGCCGAAGCCCTCTTCCGCGCCGCCCGCATGGCCCTGCGCGAAAACCGCACCGCCGAAGCCGCCGCCCTCTTTTCCCGCGCCCGCGACGCCGACGCCCTCCGCCTCCGCGCCGATTCCCGCATCAACGCCATCATCCGCGAATGCGCCGCCCAGACCTCCGTCTCGCTCTTCGATGCCGAAGCCCTCCTGGCCATCCGCTCCCCCCAGGGCATCCCCGGTCGCGAATGGTTCCTCGA
>CAYODC010000442.1:266-1783 GCA_964402575.1 uncultured Verrucomicrobiota bacterium | reverse complement strand
CCCTCGAAACGCCCAAGCCCATGCTACCGCTCTGGGACCGCCCCATGCTCGACCGCACCCTCGCCATGCTTGCCGCCTGGGGCGTCCGCGACGTCCTCGTCAATCTTCATCACGCCCCCGGCCCCATCCTCCGCTACCTCGCCTCCCAGCCCTTCCCCTCCCTGCGCATCTCCGCCGTCTTCGAACCCGTCATCCTCGGCACCGGCGGCGCCCTCCGCAACTCTCACTGGTTCCTCGACCAACCCTTCTGGCTCCTCAACGCCGATATCGTCGCCGATCTCGATCCCGCCCCGCTGCTTCGCGCCTGGCGGCAGCAAAAAACCCTCGCCGCCTGCTGGCTCACCCGCGACGCCGGTCCCAAAACCGTCCACTGCGAACACGGATTCATCCGCGACTTCCATTCCCCCGCCCCCGACCACGCCACCTTCTGCGGCCTCCAGCTCCTCGATCCGCGCATCCTCCCCTTCATCGCCCCCGAGGGCTTTGACACCCTCATCGACGCCTACCGCCGCGCCCAGCGCGCCGGCCACCGCATCGCCGGCGTCTTCGTCCCCGGCTCCTTCTGGGCCGACATCGGCACCCCTGCCCAATATGTCCAGGCCCATCGCGACTCCGCCCGACGCCTCGGCCACGCCGGCCACTCCTTCACCCTCCCCGCCGTCGCCGTGCTCTCTCCACGCGAACGCCAACTCCTCCACGCCCCCGACACCCTCCCCATCGAAGTCCTCCCCCCGCGCGGCTCCTCGCGTGAATTCTTCCGCACGCGCCTCGGCCCCGATCCCGCCATCCTCATCCGCTGGTCGCCCGATCGCCCCGACAACCGCCTCTATGCCCGCCATACGCGCTTCCTCGCCTCCCTCGACCTCCCCGTCCCCCGCCTCCTTCTGGATTCCCCCCGCAACCATTTCCTCGCCATCGAGGACCTCGGCCCCGACACCCTTGAAACGCGGTTGCCGCGACTGTCGCCCGCCGCCACCACTTCGATCTACCGCCGCCTGCTCGACCTCACCCTGCACCTGCATCTCAAGGGACTCCCCGCCGCGCGCCGCGCGCGCCTTCCCCTCATGCCCGGATTCGACGTCCCGCTCTACGCCTGGGAACACGCCTATTTCATCGACCACGTCCTGCGCGCCCGACTCCACGTCTCGGATCGGCAAGTCTCCGCCGTCGCCGCCGAACTTCAAACCGTCGCCCGCCTCCTCGCCGATTCCCCCCAGGCCCTGATCCACCGCGATTGGCAATCCAGCAACGTCCTCTTCCGCCGAAACCAGCCCGTCATGATCGACTACCAAGGCATGCGCCGCGGCCCCGCCGCCTACGACCTCGCCAGCCTCCTCTGCGATCCTTACGCCGACCTCCCCGCCCCCCTCCAGCAGCGCCTCCTCCAGGTCGAGGTCCTGCACGCCGTGCTGGTAGACGCGGCCAGGCCCCCACTCCGCCACGGACCGCAGCACGCCCTCGCGCCCCAGTCCGGTGGCGTTCCACACGGGAATGCCGAGCCCCTCGTCGATGCGCGT
>CAYODC010000442.1:0-256 GCA_964402575.1 uncultured Verrucomicrobiota bacterium | reverse complement strand
CGCCCGCCACATCCCCGCCGCCGCCCGCCAACTCCTGCGCGCCCTCGATTCCTTCCCCCTCCCCGCCCTGCGCCAGGCCGCCCTCCGCCTCGCCCGCTAGATGATAGTCAGAATTCCCACAGCCGCGCCCACCAGGCGCAGCTGCACCCCATCTGTCTTGTTGTAGCTGCGCCCGGTGGGCGCGGGGCTGTTGATTCCATGACCCGCCTCAACGAAACCGGCTACAGTAAAATCGTAATCCGCCCTCCCCCCCCTC
>CAYODC010000441.1:0-1783 GCA_964402575.1 uncultured Verrucomicrobiota bacterium | reverse complement strand
TTCCGTCCTCGTCTTCGTGGAAAAAACCTTCGGCGTCAAGCTGCCCGAATCCGTCTTCCAGGAGTTCCCCACGGTCCTCGCCCTCGTCCAGCACGCCGATGAACAGCGCCTGTTCTTCCGCGAACGGCAAGCCGGATGGGACTCCCTCTTGAAAGCCGACACCGTCGATCAGCCCCTTCAACTGCCCCGCTCGGGTTGGATCCACCCCTTCCTGAAAAACCTCTTCGGCCTCCTGCTGCGCCTGCTCTTCCGCGTGCGCGCCGACGGCCTCGCTCACCTCCCCTCCCAGGGCCCCTGTATCCTCGTCGCCAACCACCAGTCCTACATCGACGGGCTTTTCGTCTCGATGTTCCTTTCCAACGCCTTCCTGCACCGGACCTACTACTACGCCAAGCGCAAGCATGTCATCAACGGGCTCTTCGAATGGCTCGCCCGCAACAGCAACGTTATCATCGTCGAGGTCGGCCGCGACGTGCAGCTCTCCCTCCAGATGATGGCCCAGGCCCTGCGCGATGGCGGCAACCTGTTGATCTTCCCCGAGGGAACCCGCACCGAGGACGGGCGCCTCGGCGAGTTCAAGGGAACCTTCGCCGCCCTCGCCACGGAATTCAAGGTCCCGGTCATTCCCATCGCCATCAGCGGCGCCTTTCAAGCCTTGCCCCGCGGACGCCGCCTGCCCCGTTTCCTCACCCGCGTCACCGTCCGCTTCCTCCCCCCCATCCCCGACACCGATCGCACCAGCGAACTCCGATTGGTCGAAGCCACCCGCGACACCATCGCCCGCAACCTGCAAGCGTGATTCGGCCCTCGCCCCGCCCTTCCCCAGGATCTCCATTTTTCTTTTCCACTATTTATAAACTGTGGATATGCCAATTCACTCTGGGAAAGTTGGTTTTTAGATTTACCTTCTGTTTTCGGGATATTTTCCTTGCCTTGCCTATCCACTATTTATAAACTGTGGATATTATATGGAGGTCGTCGTATGCGCACCTTGAATCCAACCTTGTGGCGAACCTGCCGGGTGCTGGCCGGCCAAACCCGCCTCGCATTTCTCCGACAGCTCTACGCCCACCCCGGGCAAAGCGTTTCCAGCCTGGCGCTGGCCGTGCATGTCGGGCTTTCGGATGCCAGTCAGGAACTCCGCCGCCTCCAATCCCGCGGACTGCTTCAAGTCGACCGCATGGGCCGCTTCACCGTATACCGACTCGGCGCCGATCCCCAGGTCCCTTCGGCCGCCCCGCTGTTGAAAGCATTGAAAGCCGTTCTGGCCACATCGACGCCGGAACAGGACGCATCCATCATCCAAATCGCCATAGGCCTCGCCCATACCCGCCGGATCGCCATCGCCCAAACCCTGATCCGTTCCCCCTGCACATTCCCCTCCCTGACATCCACCCTGCGCATTCCCCAGAATGCCCTGAGTCGCCATGTCGGCGCCCTTCTACGGTCGGGACTCGTCCGACGCGAAGGCCGATTCCTCTTCTTCTCCCCTCCCCGTCATCCTCTGGCCCAAGCCCTTGCCCGCTTGCTGCGGGATGCCCCCGCCCCGATCCCGGGCACATGACCCTCTGCGCGCCCCCCCCGCCACCCAGTCGCTCCCGGCCCATATTTGAGGTTTTGCGAAAACGGTTTAACGCTTTTCTCGTTTCGTCGTGAATTCTGTCTTGCCCTTGTCTCGCTGCAGGTTGAACATGGGCCGCGTTATGTCATCTCGCCGTTGCAGAATCGCCGTGGGCTCCGACCATGGCGGATATGAATTGAAAACCCAGTTGGCCGCCTGGCT
>CAYODC010000440.1:0-1800 GCA_964402575.1 uncultured Verrucomicrobiota bacterium | reverse complement strand
GCACTGGATCCCTTCCTCCCGCGTCACGCACAACCGCAGGCCGTCCGGCGTCCACTCCAGCGCCCGAAACCACCCGGTGTTGTCGGTGTAGTCCTCCGGCGAATGCTCGATGGAATACACCACCGCCTCGGGACGCCCCTGCGGCGAAAACCGCACCACCGCCTCGCGGTTCACCGTCAGCGTCGCCGTGTCGAGATACGTGCTCGCCACATACAGCGCCCCCGCCTCGTCAAACGTGATCTCGTTGGCAAAGTAAAACCCCTTGGCCGGCTCGTTCCGCGCCGACAACAGATACACCAGCTCCCCGCCCGCCGTCACCCGCGCAATCCGCTTGTTCGAATCAAACACCACCCCCAGCGTGCCGTCCGGCGCCCGCACTGCCTTCGACAGCTTGGCAAACGACACGTCGCGGGCCAGCGAAAACGACTCCCCGATGCGCCCGCGCTGCGCCACAAGCCCCCCCCCCAGCGCCAGAACCAGCACCACGAGCATCAGTGGAACGGAACGCGATCGATCCATGAAACCATCCAGGTTGAATTAACGTTGAAAGGAACGATAGTACCAGAGGCCGTCTTCGCCCGGAAAGTAGAAATCAGGGAAATGACCCACCGGCACGAATCCATGCTCCGCCAGCAACCGCCTCATCGGCGCATAGGAACCGTCGGATGAGGTCTCGAAAATCAACCCCCGTCCGCCGATTTCCTCGGCATACCACAGCCCAAACTCCAGCAGCCGCCGCCCCAGCCCCCGCTGGCGGCCCGACGAATGCACCGCCAGCACGCTGACTTCATAGATGCCCGTCCGCTCCGCATTCATCCGGACCCCCAGCACGCCGGTGATCGCCCCCTGCGCGTTCCGCGCAAACCAATAGGTGTCGTCCTCCCGCCCCAACGTCGCCCCCGGGCGCGTCCCGAACTCCTCCTGCTCCCCCGGCGTCAACGGCGTCCCGAACAACCCCGGCTGCAACAGAAACGCCGCGACTTCCGCCGCCTCCGCATCGCTGCCAACACGCTGCAACCCCTGCCCCGCCGCCGCCGTTAAGATTCCAGATGAATCCATGGTCCGCGGGTCATATCATGAATCCAGGCCCCATTCAAGCACAACCGCGCGCCCCCCATGACCGCAAATTCCTGCATGCGTGGAAGATGCCCCCCCCCGACCCGCCCTTCACGCCCGCACCACCGGCATCTCGCTCCACCGCGTCGTGCGCGCCGGCGATTTCATCCGCTGGCGCATCCGCCAGCCATCGCTGAGCAATTCCGTGGCATAGCGCACCACCGGCCGCCCCGGATCGCGGTTGATCCGGTCCAGGCTCCTCATCAACCGGTCCGTCCGCGCCGTGTCGACATAGTCCGTGGGAAACAGCAGCCCCTGCCGCACCCCTTCCGAAGACAGGTCCATCAGCAGCACCCCCGCCTTCTGGTAGGCCACCCCCGGACGGAATATCCGCTCCAGCCCCTGCGTCGCGCACTGCACCAGCCGCCCCGAATCCCGCGTGGGACTCTCCAGCACCGCCGTCGCCCCGTTGCCATACCGCGGACCCGCCGTGTCAAACGGACTCGTCTGGATGAACACCGAGACCGCCCCGGCCCGCAGCCCCTGCCCGCGCAGCTTCTCCCCCGCCCGCGCCGCAAACGCCGCCACCGCCGCCCGTATATCGTCCAGCCCCTCCAGCCGCCGCCCGAAACTGCGCGACACCAATATCTGCCGGCGCGGCGGCGGCGCCAGCTCCAGCGGCAGGCACGACTCCCCCCCCAGTTCCCGCCCGATCCACTCCAACACCACCCCAAACCCCCACCA
>CAYODC010000439.1:0-1822 GCA_964402575.1 uncultured Verrucomicrobiota bacterium | reverse complement strand
GCGGATGAGTTTTTCTCCGCCGCGGGGGATGACGAGGTCGACGCGGCCTTCGAGCTGGACGAGTTCGCGGACGGCGTCGTGGTCGGTGGTGCCGATGAGCTGGATGGAATAGGGGGGGAGCCCCTTGCGCGCGCCGCCGGCCTGGAGCACTTCGACGAGGACCTTGTTGGATTCGAGGGCTTCGCGGCCGCCGCGCAGGATGGCGGCGTTGGAGGTTTTGAAGCAGAGGGCGGCGGCATCGACGGCCACGTTGGGGCGGGATTCGAAGATGATGCCGATGACGCCGATGGGCACGCGGATTTTCTGGATGACGAGGCCGTTGGGGCGGATCCAGCGGGAGATTTTCTGTCCGACGGGGTCCTTGAGGCCGATGAGGGAGCGGACGCCGTTGATCATGGAATCCATGCGGGCATCGGTCAGGAGGAGGCGGTCGAGCATGGCGTCGGAGAGGCCGGCATCGCGACCGGCGGCCATGTCGCGGGCGTTGGCCTCCTTGATGCGGGCGCGGCTGGCGTCGAGCGATTCCGCCATGGCCTCGAGGATGAGGTTTTTGCGGCGGGTGCCGAGGGTGGCGAGCTGGCGTTCGGCGGCGACGGCGCGGTCGCCCATTTCGATCATGGTTTCATGGAGGGTCATGGGGACTCCGGGGGATGAGTTAAGGCAAAACGACCAGATTGTCGCGGTGGATGAGTTCGTCGGGGGAATCGGGGCCGAGCAGTTCGCGGATTTTGGCGGTCCGGAGGCCCTTGAGGAGGCGGATTTCGGTGCTGGAATACTGGGAGAGGCCCTGGGCGATCCGGTGGCCGGCGAGGTCATGGATGTCGACGAGGTCGCCGGCGGCGAAGTCGCCGGAGACGCCGCGGATGCCGACCGGCAAGAGGCTTTTCCCGCGGAGGAGGAGGGCGTCGCGGGCGCCGTCATCGACGGAAAGGGATCCCTTGGCGTGGTGAAAGAAGGCGACCCAGCGGCGACGGTGGTTCAGGGCGCCGTCGGCATCGGAGGTGGCGGAGGTGCCGGGGATGAGAGTGCCGATGTCGAGGCCGCTGGCGATGGATTGGAGGATGTCCTTTTTGCGCCCGTCGGCAATGACGACGGGGGTGCCCATCCAGGCGGCCTCGGCGGCGGAGGTCAGCTTGCTGGCCATGCCGCCGGTGGAGAAGATGCTGCCCTTGCCTTGGGCGTGGGAGAGGGTGTCGGCGGTGATGTCGGCCAGGAAGGGAACCCGGCGGCGGCGGCCCTTGGCGTCGGGGGCATGGAAGCCGTTGACGGTGGTGAGGAGCACCAGGAGGTCGGCCTGGACGAGCATGGCGGAGCGGGAGGCGAGGGCGTCGTTGTCGCCGAACTTGATTTCATCGACGGAGACGACGTCGTTTTCGTTGATGATGGGGATGACGCCGTGCTCGAGGAGCCGGAGCAGGGTGTTGCGGGCGTTGAGGTGGCGGCGGCGGTGTTCGAGGTCGTCGTGGGTGAGGAGGACCTGGCCGATGCGGCATTTTCGTCGGGCGAAAAGCTTGTCGTAGGCCGCCATGAGGCGCGACTGGCCGACGGCGGCGGCCATTTGGAGGGTGGGGAGGTCCTCGGGCTTCTTTTTCATGCCGAGGGCCTGGAGTCCGCAGGCGATGGCACCGGAAGAGACCACCACCACCTCGCGGCCGGCGTGGTGCAGGGCGGCGATGCCCTTGACGAGGTTGGCCATGCGGCGGGCATCGGGGCGTCCGTTGCGCTGGACGAGCACACGGCTGCCGATCTTCACGACGACGCGCCGGGAAGAGGTCAATTGTTTTCTGGCCGCCAGATGAGGCATGACGGGAATACAGTGCCA
>CAYODC010000438.1:0-1825 GCA_964402575.1 uncultured Verrucomicrobiota bacterium | reverse complement strand
TTCGGTGTTGCCCGACGACATCGGCAGCGCCGCCGCCCCCAGCTTCTCCGCCCCGTAGTGCATCCCCAGCCCGCCCGTGAACAACCCGTAGCCATACGCCACCTGCACCGTGTCGTCGGCCGTCGCCCCCCCGCACGCCAGCGAACGCGCCGCGCACTCCGCCCAGTTGTCAATGTCGTTGCGCGTATACCCCACCACCGTCGGCTTGCCCGTCGTGCCCGAACTGGCGTGAATGCGCACGATCTCCCGGTGCGGCACCGCGAACATCCCGAACGGATACTGCTCCCGGAACTCCGTCTTCACCGTGAACGGCAGCTTCGCGATGTCTTCGATGCAACGGATGTCGCCGGGCTCCACGCCCTTTTCCTGCATCTTCGCCCGGTAGAATGCCACGTTCTCGTAGGCCCGCTTCACCAGGTCGTGCAGCCGCTGCCCCTGCAACTTCCGCAATTCCCCGACCGGCATCGATTCTGCTTTGGGATTGAACATCGCTTTCTCCTTGCTCTTCACTCCCCGGAATGCTGGACCGGACAGCCGGGAACTGTCCAGAAAAAAGGCCCCCGCCGCCTCATTTTTCCCCGCCCCGCTTCATCACTTCCAGCGCCATCCGCGCCGCCACCCGACCCACGGCCGACAGGCTCTCCGCCGACAGCTTGTCCATCGAGTCTTCCGCCGTGTGCCAGTAGTCATTCTTCCCCGGCTCACTGCCGAATTGAAAATCGATCAGGTCGATCGCCGGCACCCCGCGCGCCAGAAAGGCGTTGTGGTCGTCGGCGATCATGTACGGATACAGCTGGAAATGCCGCCGCACCCCCTCCGCCCGTGCCACATCGAACGCCAGCGCCCCCAGCCACGGCGTGGTGTTGCGCGGTATCGTCACCGTCAGCTCCCGGTCCCCCACCATGTCCATCAAGATCATCGCCGCCACCCGCGCCAGGCTGCCGTCCTCCGCCATCGTCTTCGCCAAATGCCGGCTCCCGTGGAATCCGTCCTCCGGCCCGTACTCCACCATGCATTCCTCCCCGTCGAAAAACGCTAGCCGAATCTCCATCGCATGCGGCGCGCCTGCCCGCAACGCCCGCGCCAGCTCCAGCAGCAACCCCGTGCTCGACCCCGAATCGTTCGCCCCCTCGAAATCCTCGATCCCCGACTTCGTGTCATAGTGCGACCCCAGCAGCACGATCCGATCACTCTTCCCCGGAATCCGCCCCAGCACATTGCGGAACACCACCTCTCCCCGCGGCGACGGACCCCGGAACTCCTGGATCTCCGCCTCCACCCCGATCTCCTTCAACCGCTGCCGCAGGTGGTTCGCCGTCCGCTCCGCCCCCGGCGTTCCCGCATCCCGGCTCCCCAGCGCCACCAGCCGCGCCACCTCTTCCAGCGCCGCCTCCCCCGACACCGCCAACGACGCCACGCCCGCCTGCTCCACCACCGGATTCGGCCTCACCTCCACCGGCTCGCCGCACCCCGCCATTCCCAGCGTCATCGCCAGCACTCCCGTCATCCACCTTTTTTTCATCCCGGCACTTTATCGATTCCCTCACCAATTGGAAATCCCGCGTTCGCACCCCGCAGGACCATCCCATCATCACTCACCAAATGGATCGGCGTTTGCGTTCCTCTAGCGTCCCTTGCGCCCTTTGCGTTGAATGGATCGGTGATTCCCGTTGCATTGACTCTTGCATACCCCGCAACAGCCCCCTTCGCCTCCCGCCCATTCTGCGTTTGCCCCGCCCCGCCACCCGCGCTATCCTCCCGCCCCATGTCCATCCCCATCCCCGACATCGCCACGCTCCGCCCGGCCGTTCGCCGCCGCCTCCTG
>CAYODC010000437.1:0-1837 GCA_964402575.1 uncultured Verrucomicrobiota bacterium | reverse complement strand
TGGAAAACTTTTTTCCACACCGTGGAAAAATCCCAATGCACGGATGCCGCGCTTCGCTTGACCGCCATTTCCCGGCGGGGTAGCCTGTGGTCCTTTCATAAGGAATCCGCCGCATGATCCGAACCTATGTCCATGGCTACGACCCCCGCGAAACCCAGCGCCTGCAGGACCAGGCCTCCACCCTCGTCGAACTGCTGCATGCCGACACCGCCTATCCCCCCGGCAGCCGCGTGCTCGAAGCGGGTTGCGGCGTCGGCGCCCAGACCGTCACCCTCGCCGCCCACAGCCCGGACGCCCATATCGTCTCCATCGACATCTCCGAGGCCTCCGTCGCCGCCGCCCGCCGCGCCGTCGAAGCCGCCGGCTTCCACCACGTGGAATTCCGCCAGGCGGACATCCTGGACCTGCCATTCGCCCCGGAATCCTTCGACCACGTCTTCCTCTGCTTCGTCCTCGAACACCTCGCCCGGCCCGTCGACGTCCTGCGCAAGCTCAAGGCCGTCCTCCGGCCCGGCGGCACCCTGACCGCCATCGAAGGCGACCACGGCTCCACGTTCTTCCATCCGGACAGCGAGGCCGCCCACCGGGCCATCCGCTGCCAGATCGAACTGCAGGCGCGCGCCGGCGGCAACGCCCTCATCGGCCGCCAGCTCCACCCCTTGCTGCAGGCCGCCGGCTTCAGCCAAATCCAAGTCTCCCCGCGCATGGTCTACGTCGATTCCACCAAACCCGCCCTCGTCGAGGGATTCACCCAAAACACCTTCACCGCCATGATCGAAGGCGTGCGCCAGCCTGCCCTTGAAGCCGGCCTCTGCTCCCCCGCCGACTTCGACCACGGCATCGCCGATCTCCACCGAACGGCCGGCCCCGACGGCGTCTTCTGCTACACCTTCTTCAAGGCCCTTGCCATCCACACCCCCTGACGCCATGCCGGCCCACCGACGCCTCCATCATCACCACCTATCGCTGCTGCATGCAGTGCCAAATGTGCCACATCTGGAAACACCCCTCCGACGAGACCCGCGAAATCCGCCCCGAGGAACTCGAAATCCTCCCCCCCCTCAAGTTCATCAACATCACCGGTGGCGAACCGTTCCTCCGCCGCGACCTCGACCGGATCGTCGAGGTCTGCTTCCGCAAAGCCCCCCGCGTCGTCGTCTCCACCTCGGGCTACCTCGTCGACGAAGTGCTGGCCCTGGCCCGCCGCTTCCCCCACATCGGCATCCGCGTCAGCATCGAAGGCCTCTCCGTCACCAACGACCAGCTCCGCGGACGGCCCGGCGGCTTCGACCGCGGGCTCCAGACCCTCCTGGGCCTTCGCCGCATGGGCGTCCGCGACATCGGCTTCGGCATCACCGTCTCCAACCACAACTCCGCCGACATGCTCCACCTCTACGAACTGTCCCGGAACCTCCGGATGGAATTCGCCACCGCCGCCTTCCACAATTCCTACTACTTCCACAAAGACGACAACTTCATCACCAACCGCGACGAAGTTTCCGCCAACTTCTACGAGCTGATCGACCGCCTCCTCGCCGAAAACAACCCCAAAAGCTGGTTCCGCGCCTTCTTCAATCTCGGCCTCGTCAACTACCTCCAGGGCCGCCCCCGCCTCCTGCCCTGCGAGGCCGGCACCGTCAATTTCTTCATCGACCCCTATGGCGAAGTCTTCCCCTGCAACGGACTCGAAGAACGCTGCTGGAAGGAAAGCTTCGGCAACCTCCGCCAGGCCCGCTCCTTCGACGACCTCTGGAACAGCCCCCAGGCCGCCCGCGTCCGCGACCTCGTCCGCACCTGCCCCAAGAACTGCTGGATGGTCGGCACCGCCGCCCCCGTC
>CAYODC010000436.1:0-1856 GCA_964402575.1 uncultured Verrucomicrobiota bacterium | reverse complement strand
CGGTGTATTCGACGTCTTCCTTGACGGGGTTGGTGTCGTCCATGCGCAGGTGGCATTCGCCGCCGTTCTCGAGCGCCATGCCGAAGTCGAGGCAGATGGCCTTGGCGTGGCCGATATGGAGATAGCCGTTGGGCTCGGGGGGAAAGCGGGTGACGACTTTTCCGTCATATTTGCCGGTGCGGGCGTCTTCCGCGATGATTTCGCGGATGAAGTGCATATTCTTGGCGGGGGCGTCGGGGGCAGGGGTGTTCATGATTCAGCCTTGGAAGCCGCCATGGCGGCGGTGCGGTCGTAGAACTGCTTGGCTTTTTTGCGGATGGCGGCCAGGCGGGGATGATTGGACTCCTTGACGGTGGCGCCAAAGGCGGCGAGCAGGTCGGAGGCGTTGCCGGGAAGTCCGGTGGGGATTTCGATGGAGACGGCGACATGGTGGTCGCCGACGAATCCGCTGCGGATCTCGGGCAGGCCGAGGCCGCGGAGGGTGAAGACCTTGCCGGGCTGGGTGCCGGCGGGGATCTTGAGGGGGACATCGCCGCGGATCGTGGGGACCTGGATTTCGCCGCCGAGGGCGGCGATGTGGAAGGGGATGGGGATTTCGCAGTGGGTGTCGGTGCCCTCGCGGGAAAAGACCTCGTGGGGGCGGACGTGGAGGACGACGAAGAGGTCGCCGGCGGGGCCGCCGCGGGAACCGCCCTCGCCCTTGCCGGCGAGGCGCATGCGCGAGCCGGTATCGACGCCGGCGGGGATGGTGAGGCTGATTTTGCGGGGGGCGCGGACGCGGCCTTCGCCGTTGCAGGCGCGGCAGGGATTGCGGATGAACTCGCCGGTGCCGCCGCAATGGGGGCAGGGCTGGCGGACCTGGAAGAAGCCGTTGGAGCTGACGACCATGCCGCGACCGCCGCACTTGGGGCAGGTTTCGCGGCGGCTTTTACCGTCGGCGCCGGTGCCCTGGCAGGCTTCGCAATCCTCGACGACGTTGAGGGTGAGTTCGCGCTTGGAGCCGAAGGCGGCCTCTTCGAAGTCGATTTCGAGGTCGTAGCGGAGGTCGGAGCCGCGGGCGCGGGAATCGCGGTCGCGAGGGGTGCCGCCCATGCTGCCGAAGAGGCTTTCGAAGAAGGAGCCGCCGAAGCCGCCGCCGCCGCCGCCGAAAGCGGACGCGAAGGCGCGCATGGCCTCTTCGAGGTCGATGTTGCCGACGCCGCCGCCGAAGCCGTTGCGTCCGCCGCCCCGTTCAAAGGCATCCCAGCCGAACTGGTCGTAGCGCTGGTGGAGGTCGGGATTGGAGAGGATTTCGTAGGCCTCGGTGGCCTCCTTGAACTTCTCCTCGGCCTCCTTGTCGCCCGGGTTGCGGTCGGGGTGGTACTTCATGGCCATCTTGCGATAGGCCTTTTTGATCTGGTCTTCGGAGGCATCGCGGGCAATGCCGAGGACTTCGTAGCAATCGCGTTTTTGGCTCATGGGGGCGGGAGGGCTTACGCGGGGGGGCCGGAGGAGACGACGACCTGGGCGGCGCGCAGGAGTTTTTCGCCGAGCTTGTAGCCGCGGCGGGTTTGGGCGGCCACGTGGCCCTCCGGGACGTCGGCCGACGGCAGATGGGTGATGGCTTCGTGGAGATTGGGGTCGAATGGCGCGCCGGCGGCGTCGATGGGCTGCACCCCGGCCTTTTCGAGGACGGAGCGGAGCTGGTTATAGATGAGTTGGAATCCATCGGTGAAAGCGGTGGGCGCGCCGTTCTTGGCGGAATCGGCGAGACCGAGTTCGAAATGGTCCAGGACGGGGAGAATCTCCAGCACGAGTTTTTCGTTGGCGAAGGCGGCCCAATCCTTTTTCTCGCGGTCGATTCGCTTGCGGAAGTT
>CAYODC010000435.1:0-1865 GCA_964402575.1 uncultured Verrucomicrobiota bacterium | reverse complement strand
TTGCCCTGACCCTCGCACCCCGCCCGCGGAGTGGTTGCACCCCGCAGCGCTCCACATCGCTTCCGTCCTCCCTCCCGCTCGAAACCCACCTTCCGGTGGAAATTCTGTAAATTCAACCGTTTAACCTTTGCTTTTCCCCTGCGATCCACGCTAAGCTCCCGCATTATGCACCGACTCATCTTCGCCCTGCTGGTCGTCTTCGCCTCCTTCTCCTCCGCCCAAGACCCCCGCGGCTACCACGGCCGCTGGAACGGCTGGGCCCACGAACCCATGGCGCTCGCCCGCGGCGCCTGGCGCGTCACCGTCCAGGCCGTCGCCACCAACGACAACGATTTCAAAGTCGCCTCCGACGGCTGGTCGAATGAATGGACCCACGCCGGTTTCCTGCCCCTTGGCGAAGTCGGCACGGCTTACACCGGCGGCGACAACACCCAAATGGATGCCGTGCCCGGCCGCTTCTATTCCTTCGCGATGGACAACGTGGCCTACGGCGTCCAAGGCCAAATGATCGTGCAGGAAACCGAAGTTGAACCCGTCGAGATCGCCTCCGTCGATCACACCCTGGCCGAAAGCAACGCCACGGTTTCCATCGCCACCTCCGCTGCGCCCGGCACCGGCGAAAAGATCTACGTGCGCTACACCTTCGACAACTGGACGTCCTCCGCGTTCGCCGAAGCCTCCGGCACCGATACGAACTGGACCGCCACCATCCCCCACGCTCCCGAAAACGCCGGCCAAACCTGCGCGTTTTACACCCTCTCCACCACCGTCGCGACACCCTCCCACGCCATCGCCGATCTCCAAACCCTCCGCTGGAACGACAACGCCGGCGCCGCCTATTCCTACCCCGTCCCCGGCGAACCCGCTCCCGCCTCTCTCTCCATCAACGAAGTCCTCTCCTCCAACGATTCCAGCGAACAGGACGAAGACGGCGACTACTCCGATTGGGTCGAAATCTGGAACGCCAGCGCAGAAGCCGTGGATCTGACCGGTTGGGGCCTGTCCGACAGCGCCTCCAATCCCTTCAAGTGGACCTTCGGCGCCGTCACGATCCAGCCCGGCGAATTCCTCCGCGTCTGGGCCTCCAGTAAAAACCGCCCCGCCGTCACCAACGGCAACCAACTGCATACCAGCTTCGCCATCAGCGCCGGCGGCGAGGAAATCGTCCTGACCGCCCCCGGCGGCGTCCTTGTCGACCGCTTCGAACCCATCGCCATCCCCACCGACTTCTCCTACGGCCACCAGCCCGACGGCACCGGCCCGTGGAAATACTTCATCGATCACACCCCCGGCGCCTCCAACTCCACCACCGGCTATGCCGCCATCCTCGAGCCCCCCGCCTTTTCCGTCCCCGGCGGATTCTTCACCACCAACGTCGAAGTCTCGCTCTCCACCGCCCACACCGGCGCCGTCGTCCGCTACACCCTCGACGGCTCCGAACCCACCGAATCCTCCCCCGCCTTCACCAATGCCCTCGTCCTCGCCAGCAAAACCGGCACCCCCAACAACCTGTCCGAAATTCCCACCAACAACGATCCCAACCCCGGCCCGCCCTACTACGAAGGCTGGCAGCCGCCTGCCGGCGAAGTCTTCAAGTTCCACGTCCTCCGCGCCCGGACGTTCCTCGAAGGCTCCTTGGCCAGCCCCGCCGCTACCCAGTCCTACCTCATCGATGCCGCCGGCACCAACCGCTTCTCCCTCCCCGTCGTCTCCCTCGCCACCGACGCCGCCAACTTCTTCGACCCCGACATCGGCATCTACGTCCCCGGATGGCACGACAACATGATGCAATCCGGCAGCGCCTGGGAACGGCCGGGCTCCATCGAATTCTTCGAACCCGGCGGCGCGCTCGCCTTTGCCGGCCC
>CAYODC010000434.1:0-1874 GCA_964402575.1 uncultured Verrucomicrobiota bacterium | reverse complement strand
CTCCCCGTACGTCTCCATCTGCACCGCCCGCGCCTGGTTCAGCCGGATCAGCTCCAGCAGCGCCAAAAAAGTACACGCGATCTCGTGGCGCGACTTCATCCCCCCGAACATCTGCGACACCGAAAACCGCTGCTCCCGCCGCAGCCGCAAGCCCAGGTGCTCGATCTTCTCCGCCACCGTGTAGCGCTCCGCGAAAATCTCCCGCAGCTCCTCCGTCTTGACGTTCTTCAGCGCCTCGTTGAACGCGCTGATCAGGTCGAAAAGCCCCACGTCGTGCAGCGCCACGTCCGGCTCCTTGCCCAGCACCGCCTCCGCCCCGTCCCGCCCGAAAATGTCTTCCCGCCGCGCCTCCAGCGCCTCCAGATGCAGCGCCGCATCCTTGAACTTCTTGTATTCCACCAACTGCCGCACCAGGTCCCAGCGGGGGTCCTCCTCCTCCTCCTCCATCTCCGGACGATCCTCCACCGGCAGCAGCATCCGGCTCTTGATCATCATCAGCGTCGCCGCCATCACCAGGAACTCCCCCGCGATGTTCAGATCCAGCATCTTCATCAGCTCGATGTACTGGATGTACTGCGACGTGATCTTCTCCATCGGGATGTTGTGGATCTCCAGCTCCTCCTTCTTGATCAGGTAGAGCAGCAGGTCCAGCGGACCCTCGAACACCTCCAGCTTGACTTTGTATTCCTCGTCGTGCGCCATGGTGTAAATCAATCTCGGGCCTTTGGCCCGACAACGAAATTCTTCATTCTTAATTGTTCATTCTTAATTGTTGGCTTGGAGTCTCACTCCAAGCCAACGGCCCGCCGCGCCTTCTTCACCGTCTCGCTCGCCAGCTTCCGCGCCTTCGCCGCCCCCGCCTGCAGCACCTCCTCGACATATCCCGGATTCGCCGCCAGCTCTTCTCGCTTCGCCCGCATCGGCGCGAAATGCGCCTCGAACAGCTCCGCCAGCTCCTTCTTCGCCGTCCCGTACCCCATCCCCCCCGCCCGGTACCGCCCCGCCAGCTCCGCCTGCTTCTCCGCCGTCGCGAACAGCTTGTACAGCTTGAACACGTTGCACGCCTCCGGATCCTTCGGCTCCTCCAGCGCCTTGCTGTCGGTCACGATCCCCATGATCCGTTTCTTCGACGCCTTCAGATCCCCGAAAATCTCGATCGTGTTCCCGTAGCTCTTCGACATCTTCTGCCCGTCCAGCCCCGGCACCACCGCCACATCCTCGGAAATCTGCGGCTCCGGAATCGTGAACACCTCCCCGAACGTGTGATTGAACTTGATCGCGATGTCCCGGGTCACCTCGACGTGCTGCTTCTGGTCCTTGCCCACCGGCACCACGTTCGACTGCACGATCAAGATGTCCGCCGCCATCAGCACCGGATACGCCAGCAACCCGTGGTTCGGCGCAATCCCCTTCGCCAGCTTGTCCTTGTACGAATGGCATCGCTCCAGCAGCCCCAGCGGCGTCACGTTCGACAGCAGCCACGCCAGCTCGTGCACCTCCGGCACATCGCTCTGCCGGTAGAACGCTGTCCGCTCCGGATCCAGCCCGCACGCCAAAAAGTCCAGCGCCACGTCCCACGTCCCCCGTCGCATCGCCTCCGCGTCCGCCACCGACGTCAACGCGTGGTAGTTCGCGATGAACAGATACGCGTCCCCCCTCTTCTGCAGTTCCAGGGCCGGCCGCATCATCCCAAAATAGTTTCCGATGTGCAGCTTCCCCGACGGCTGAATGCCCGACAAAATTCTCATCTCGCTCTTCTTTCCGATCTTCCTTGGACAAATGACCCGCGCATCCTACCGCCCCCCCTCCCCTGCGCAAAGCCAAAAGAAATCCCCCCTCTCCCCCCCGGAACATCCCGCCCCAAACGCCCCCCC
>CAYODC010000433.1:0-1884 GCA_964402575.1 uncultured Verrucomicrobiota bacterium | reverse complement strand
GACGAAGAAAAGCAGGGCATGGGTGGTTGGGTTTGTTGTGCTGGCGTTGTTGGCGGGGGGGAGCTGGTGGGGGATGACGCGTCCGGAGGGCAGGGAAGGAACGACGGCCTACAAGACGGTGGAGCTGGAGCGCGGGGACATCGTGCAGACGGTGACGGCGAACGGGGCGCTGAAGGCGGTGAAGACGGTGCTGGTGGGCAGCGAGGTATCGGGAAAGATCGCGGAGCTATTCGCGGATTACAATTCCACGGTGACGAACGGGCAGGTGCTGGCGAAGCTGGATGCGTCGACGTATGAGCGGCAGATGGAACAGTCCCAGGCGGAGCTGGAAAGTTCGCAGGCGTCGCTGAAGCTGGCGGAGGCGAATTACCGGCGGGCGAAGGAGCTGCGGGAGCTGGAGCTGGTGAGCCAGGCGGATTATGACCAGGCGGAGGCGAGTGTGGCGCAGGCCCGGGCGTCGCTGCGGATGAAGGAAGCGAGCCTGAGCAAGGTGCGGGTGGACCTGGAAAAAACGACGATCTTTGCGCCGATGGACGGGGTGGTGATTTCGCGGGCGGTGGACGTGGGGCAGACGGTGGCGGCGAGCCTGAACGCGCCGACGCTGTTCACGCTGGCGCAGGATTTGCGCCAGATGCGCATCGAGGCGCAGATCTCGGAGGCGGATGTGGGGGACGTGACGGAGGGGCAGGAGGTGACCTTCACGGTGGATGCGTATCCGGCGCTGACGTTCACCGGGGGGGTGAGCCAGGTGCGCTACGAGCCGGTCACGGTGCAGAACGTGGTGAACTACATCGCCATCGTGGACGTGGCGAACCCGGACCTGAAGTTGCGCCCGGGCATGACGGCCAATGCGGCGGTGATCACGGCCCGGAGGGACAACGTCCTGCGCCTGCCGAATGCGGCGCTGCGATTCCGTCCGCCGGAGGATGCCGACGTGGGGGAGGCGGAGCCTGCGGAGCGGGCCGGGCCTCCGATGGAACCGGGGCCAGACGGTCCGCCGGAGATGGCCGGAGGAGGGCCTTTCGGCGGCGGTCCGGCCGAGGGGGGAGGGGGCGAACGCCGGCGCGCCGTCCTGGCCGGGCCCGGAAATTCTCCGGGCCGGAGAACGGTCTATGTGCTGACCGGGCCGGGATCGTTGCGGGCGAAGGCGGTGAGGGTAGGCATTACGGATGGCACCTGGACCGAGGTGATCGGGTCGGGATTGAAGGATGGAGAGCCGATTGTGACGGGCGTGCAGAGCGGGCCGGAACGGGCATCGGGGGCTTCCGCCAGAGGATCGTCGCCGTTCATGCCGACGCCGCCGCGCCGGGGGATGCGGTGAGGATGACGACCGTGGAGACGGCGCCGGTCATCCGATTGGACGGGATCGACAAGGTGTACCAGACCGGCGAGGTGGCGGTGCATGCCGTGCGCGGGGTGTCGTTGACGGTGGAAAGGGGGGAATTTGTGGCGGTGATGGGGGCGAGCGGATCGGGCAAGTCGACGCTGATGAATCTGGTGGGTTGTTTGGACCGGCCGACGAGCGGGCGCTATTGGCTGGATGGGGAGGAAGTGGGCACTCTGTCAAAAAGCGAGTTGTCGCGGGTGCGCAACCAGCGGCTGGGATTCGTGTTTCAAGGGTTCAACCTGCTGTCGCGCACGTCGGCGCTGGAAAATGTCGAACTTCCGCTGCTCTATCGCGGCATCGGCAAGGCCGAGCGCAGGCGGCTGGGCATGGCGGCGCTGGAACGGATGGGCCTGGCCGAATGGTGGGACCATACTCCGGCGGAGCTTTCCGGCGGCCAGCAGCAGCGCGTGGCCATCGCCCGCGCCATCGTCACCAATCCGGAAGTGCTGCTGGCGGACGAGCCGACCGGCAATCTCGACACCGAACGCTCGCGCGAG
>CAYODC010000432.1:1687-1893 GCA_964402575.1 uncultured Verrucomicrobiota bacterium | reverse complement strand
GCTCGGCCTCCTCCCCCCCGAATCCGGCCCCTTCCTCGAAGTCACCCGCCACCACCTCGCCGACATGCAGGCCCGCTTCGCCGCCTCCCATACCCTCGTCACCTTCTCCGACGCCCACCACCCCGCCGACATCGGCTCCGCCGCCACCCGCATCGACCTCGCTGAATTCTCTCTCCCCGCTCTCCGCCACGCCCTCCTCGCCCGCC
>CAYODC010000432.1:0-1666 GCA_964402575.1 uncultured Verrucomicrobiota bacterium | reverse complement strand
GTTTTTGTTCCGGGCCCACTTCTGGGCAGTCTTCACCGCGGAAGGCAACTGCCCCTCCGCCGCCGGCAGGCGCGCCGCCTTCGCGGCGGCCACCAGGCGCTCCATCGGCATGTTGCGCTCGCTGTCGATCGGCACCAGCACGCACGCGTCCACCACCGGCCGCAATATCCGGAAAAACCCTTCGGCATCCTTGTCCGACAGCATGCCGCAAATCAGGGCCACGGGCCGGCCCGCGCGGAATTTCTTCAGGAATCCCGCCAAGGCGCGCGCCGCTTCGGGATTGTGCGCGACATCCACCAGAAAAACCGGATCTTGCGAAACCACTTGGCACCGGCCCGGCCAGCGTACCTGTTCCAGACCGGCCCGGATCACGTCCGGCGTCAAGGGCAACGAAAGCGATTCGCGCATCCACTCCAGCGCCGTCACCGCCAAGGCGCAATTGCCCAGTTGGAAATCCCCCAGCAGGGGAAGCCGGAACGGCTTCCACGCGCCCGCCGAGCTTTCCACCTCCAGCATCTGCCCATCCATGTTCTGCGAGGCGCGCCGAATCGATACCCGCTCGCCGGCCCGCACCAGCGGAGCGCCGGCTTGCCGGGCCTTCTCCTCGATCACCCGCGCCACGACCGGCTTCTGCAACCCCACCACCACCGGCCGCCCGGCCTTGATGATCCCCGCCTTCTCCTCCGCCACCTTCTCGAGCGTGTCGCCCAGAAAACGTATGTGCTCCAGCCCGATGTCCGTCAGCACCGACAGCAGCGGAACCACCACGTTGGTGCTGTCCAGCCTCCCGCCCATGCCGGTCTCCAACACCGCCATCTGCACCTTCTGCTCCAGAAACCACTTCAGGGCCACCGCCGTCGTCAGTTCGAAAAAGGTCCCTTGCCGCCCGCCCGGCGCGGCGGCCTGCTCCTGGTCGGCGCGTTCCACCTCGTCCAGCAGCCGCAAGAGATCGTCGTCGGGAATCGGCGCGCCCCCCACCCGGATGCGCTCGTTGAACCGGATCAAATGCGGACTCGTATACAGCGCGGTCCGCAGCCCCGCCCCGCGCAGCACCGACTCGATCATCGCCGACACCGATCCCTTGCCATTGGTGCCCGCGACATGCACGCAGGGCAGCGCCAGCGGATCCACCTGCATGGCGCGCAGCAGCGCCCAGGTGGTCTCCAGCCCGAACTTGATCGCGTTGCCGCCCAGCCGGCTGTACAGATAGGTCAGCTTCGCGTCCAGAATGGGGGCCCATTTGCTCATGGCAATCCTGTGGAAATGGAAGGAAAACGCGCGCCCGGCGTTCAGGCCGGCAGTTCCGGCGGCGCCGACGCCACCAGCCGCCCGCCCAGCAAATCCAGCAGCCGGATCAAGGTGGCCCGGAGTTCCCCCCGCGCCACGATTTCATCCAGCAGCCCGTGCTGGAGCAGGAAATCCGGACGTTGGAACCCGGGCGGCAGGTCCTGCTGGATGGTTTCCTTGATCACCCGCGCGCCGGCAAAGCCAATCAAGGCGCCCGGCTCGGCTAGGATCACGTCGCCCAGCGTGGCAAAGCTGGCCATCACGCCGGCCGTGGTCGGATGCGTCAGCACCGGTATGTACGGTAGCCCCGCCTCCGCATGCCGCGCCAGCGCCCCGCTGGTCTTGGCCATCTGCATCAGGCTCATCATCCCCTCGTACA
>CAYODC010000431.1:0-1905 GCA_964402575.1 uncultured Verrucomicrobiota bacterium | reverse complement strand
ATTGCCGTCGATCCTTCCCCTCCGTTTTCCTTCCGCGCCGGCCAATACGTCCAGTTCGAGGCCACCCCTGCCCCCGCCCCCGCCAAGCCTGTCCTGCGCGCCTACTCCATGGCCTCCGACCCCGCCGACCCCCGCTGCGTCGAACTCATGGTCCGCCACGTCCCCAACGGCCTCTCCTCCTCCTGGATCCACCAGCAGCTCCAACCGGGACAGTCCGTTGCCTTCCGCGGCCCCTTCGGCGACTTCCATCTTTCCGACACCGCCACCCCCATGGTCGGCATCGCCGGCAGCTCCGGAATGGCCCCCCTTCGCTCCATTTTCCTCGACATGCTCCGCCGCGGCATCCACCGCCCCGCCCTCTTCTTCTTCGGCGCTCGCACCGCTCAGGATCTCTTCCTGCTCGACGAATGGGCCGCGTTCGAGCAGAAGGCCCCCTGGTTCCACTTCATCCCCGTCCTTTCCCACGAACCCGCCGATTCGCCCTGGTCAGGCGAACGCGGACTGGTCACCGACGCCGTCGCCCGCCGCCTCCCTGACCTGTCGGCCCAGGAAGCCTACCTCTGCGGGTCCCCCGGCATGATCGATTCCGCCATGTCCGTCCTGACCGCGCGCGGCATGTCCCCCCATCATATTTTCTTCGACCGCTTCAACGTGTAGCACTCAGGTATACCCCCTACACACCCGGTCCCGTCGTCCCGAAGGATCGTCACGGA
Source organism: uncultured Verrucomicrobiota bacterium (assembly GCA_964402575.1). Lineage (GTDB taxonomy): Bacteria > Verrucomicrobiota > Kiritimatiellia > CAIQIC01 > Lenti-01 > Lenti-01. The sequence continues at coordinate 1,192 of CAYODC010000431.1, read as the reverse complement.
TTTCCCTCCGTCTGACCTCCCGGCTGGACTTGCGGTCCGTCTGTTCTCCGTCGCCACCCGTCGCCGGCTGCCGCGTTCAGCACTCCCGATATCCACAGTTTATAAATAGTGGAAATTCCGACCCTCAACACTACTTTATGACCGACAAAAGGATATGCCAGTATTGTCCCACAAGGATTTCTACGCTTTCGCCCGGAACCGGCGGATCAATTCGTTGGTCGAGCTGTCATGCTTCAGCTCGGAAGTCTTGTCTTTCAACTCGGGCAGGATGCGATTGGCCAGCACTTTTCCAAGCTGCACGCCCCACTGGTCGAACGAGAAAATGTTCCAGATGATGCCCTGCACGAAAATCTTGTGCTCGTAGAGCGCCACGAGCTGCCCGAAAGTCTCCGGCGTGAGCTGTTCCGCCAGCAGCGTGTTCGTCGGCCGGTTGCCCGGAAACGTCTTGTGTGGCACCAGTTTCTCCGGCACGCCCTCGGCGCGGCATTCCTCCGCCGTCTTGCCGAACGCCAGCGCCTCCGTCTGCGCGAAAAAATTGCTCATCAGCTTGGCGTGGTGGTCGCCCACCGGATTGTGGCTCTTGCAGAAGCCGATGAAGTCGCACGGGATCAGCTTCGTGCCTTGGTGGATGAGCTGGTAGAACGCGTGCTGGCCGTTGGTGCCGGGCTCGCCCCACACCACCGGGCCGGTCTCGTAGGCCACGACCTTGCCGGTCTTCGTCACGCGCTTGCCGTTGCTCTCCATGTCGCCCTGCTGGAAGTAGGCCGCGAACCGCGACAGATACTGGTCGTACGGCAGCAGCGCCGTGCTCTGCGCGTTGAAAAAGTTGCCGTACCAGATGCCCAGCAGCGCCAGGATCACCGGCGCGTTGCGCTCGAACGGCGCCGTCGCGAAATGCCGGTCCATCTCGTGGTAGCCCTCCAGCATCCGCACGAAGTTCTCCGGCCCGATCGCGATCATCAGCGGCAGGCCGATCGCGCTGGTCAGCGAGTATCGCCCCCCCACCCAGTCCCAGAACTCGAACATGTTGCCCGGGTCGATCCCGAACGCCTTCACTTCCTTCTCCGCCGTCGACACCGCGACAAAGTGCTTCGCCACGGCCGCCGGGTCGCCCAGCTTCTCCAATAGCCATGCCTTCGCCGTCTCGGCGTTGGTCATGGTCTCTTGCGTCGTGAAGGTCTTCGACGCCACG
>CAYODC010000430.1:1686-1911 GCA_964402575.1 uncultured Verrucomicrobiota bacterium | reverse complement strand
GCCTCCAGCCATTCCCTCTCCGCCTCCGTCACCTCGCAGGCCTTCCTCACCGCTTCCATCGAAGGAAACAGCACCGCAAACGGCTTCTCGTCGCGCCGCTTGCGCTCCCGCAGCCGCCGCACCGTCCCCCCGTCCCGCGCATCCACCATCAGATGAAATCCGCCGATCCCCTTCACCGCCACGATCCGCCCGTCCCTCAACGCCGCCGCCGCCGCCCGCCACGCC
>CAYODC010000430.1:0-1676 GCA_964402575.1 uncultured Verrucomicrobiota bacterium | reverse complement strand
CTCACCCGACCGTCCCCCCCCCTCCACGCCAGCTTCGGCCCGCACACCGGACACGCATTCGGCTGCGCATGAAACCGCCGGTCCGCCGGATCGCGATACTCCGCCTCGCACGCCGGACACATCGCAAACCCCTTCATCGTCGTGTTCGCCCGGTCATAGGGCAGCGCCTCGATGAGGCTGTACCGCGGCCCGCAGTGCGTGCAGTTCGCGAACGGATACCGGTACCGCCGGTCCTGCGGATCGAAGATCTCCCGCACGCACTCCGGACACGTCGCCAGATCCGGCAGAATCCCCGCCGTGCGCGCCCCCCCCCTCTCCGCGCTTTCCCGAATCTCGAACCCCGCCGGAATCTCATCCGGCGCGCCCCCCTCCTCCACCCCTTGGATCTCCGCCGCCGCCGGCAGCCGCCCCGGCAACTCGGCCCGAAACCGCCCAATGGCCTCCCCGCTCCCCGCCAGCGCCACCTCCGCCCCCGCCGCATCGTTGCGCACCCAGCCCCTCAACCCCAGCTCGTGCGCCAGCCGATACACCACCGGACGAAACCCCACCCCCTGCACGCGCCCGCGCATCTTCAACAAAATGAACTGATCCTCCGCCATTCCGGACAATCTACACCTGCCCCCTCCCCCGGTCGAGCCCCGGGACCCCGGCGCCTACAGCCAGCTATAAAACCGGATCGCGAATTCCCCCCGGCCGTTGGGACGGACCCCGATCAACTGTACGCCCTGCCCCGCGTCATACGGATACAGCTCCACCGGTTCGGGCGCGGAAAGCCCCTCCGCCCAGTTGTAGCACAGCACCGCCTCCCGTCCCGGATCCGCCACCTGCACCTCCAGCCGGCTGAAATCCGCCTTCACGCGCCCCGCCCCCACCAGGAACTGCGACGGCGTCCGCCGCAATTGGTACACCGACGCCCGGAGCGCTTCCTCGCTTTCCAGTTCGAGGCAGTCCTCCCCCATGCCCCCCAACCTCTGTTTCCATTCCTCGTGATACGTCACCACATGCGTGATGTTGTACAGCCGCGCAAATTCCAGGATCGCCTCCGGCGTCTCGAAGAAACCCCGCGGCGGATAGAGATATTCCACGTAGGTCGGCGGAAAATGGTAGTAGTCCACCGCCATCATCTCCCGGCCCGCCAGACTGGGCAGGTACGCCACGTGGCCATGGCCATAGTGGTGCACCGTCGGACCGGCGAACATCACCCGCCCCCCCTCCGGCACCGCATCGCGCAGTCGGCGGGCGAACTCTGGAATGGCTTCTGGCAGGGTCCGGTACGGCGCGCGCCCGTGGTTGCGATACAACTGCCGTACATTCCATCCCCCCAGGACCAGCACCACCACCAGCGCCGCTCGCGCCGGCGCCAACACCCCCGCCCGCCCGCGCAGCAGCCGCGCGCAACCCATCGCCGCCGGCCCGATCGCCAGAAACATCATCGGAATCGCCATCCGCCCCAGCTCCAGGTTCGGCTTGATCTGCGGCCCCCAACCCACGATCAGCACAAAAACCAGCATCACCGGCCCAAACCACCACCGCACCGATCGCGCCGACAGCGCTGACGCGACCCCGATCACTCGTCGTCGAGGGCAGCCTGTGCGGCCTTCTTCGCCTTCATGTTCTCCATGATCCTGCCCCACACCTTGAGCTTGAGATAGCCGATCCCGACGACCGCCACAGCG
>CAYODC010000429.1:0-1918 GCA_964402575.1 uncultured Verrucomicrobiota bacterium | reverse complement strand
CGACCTTCTTCGCGCGGTCGATGGATACGACTTCATGATTCACCCGCACGTCGACGTTAAACCTCGCCCGGAAATTCTCCGGCGTCATCACCAGCAGCCAGTCGCGCTCGGGAATGATCTTGCCCAGGTGGTAGGGCAGGCCGCAGTTCGCGTAGGAAATGTGCGGTCCGCGCTCGAACATCACGATTTCCGCCTGCTCGTCCAGCCGCCGCAGCCGCGCCGCCGTGCTCGCCCCGCCCGCCACGCCGCCAATGATGATCGTCTTCATTCCGAATCCTTTCCGTCGAATTCAGCAAAAGTTACCATGTTTCGGTGGCTCCGCCAACGGCACCCCCAAAAAGAAGACACGGCGGCGGCTGGATCAAGCCCGAGGGGGCTTCGATCCCAGGACGTCCCGAAGAACCAACGCATGGTTGCGCTCTTGGCTTTTCGCCGCGCAAAGCAGGACCAGTTTTCGCCGCCGGGCGATCTGCCGCAGACGCTCCAAATCATCCCGTTGCGCCGCCAATTCCCCGCGATATCTGGGCCAATAGGGAGCACTAAATTTCCGCCTATTGGGCTTCTTCTTCCCTGCGCAACCTGCGCGAGCGCTGCGACCGGCAGAACCAAACGCCCGACGATGTCATTTGAATCCGCTGCCCCCTGCCTCATCATAATTAAAAAATCGATTTGACCCATGCGCCAGATGTTGTATTATTCAATTTATTCTATAGTTATACTAGACATTTAGCAGAACAACACAATCCCTGATGTAAAATAGAAATCCGCCCCCCGCGGGTGAACAGGAGCCGCCATCATGTCAAAGCCAGGAATCCACACTTTGTCCCTGCACGCCGGCCAGAAGGCCGATCCAACAACCGGTGCCCGCGCGGTGCCGATCTACCAGACCTCGTCCTACGTTTTCCGTGACACGGAGCACGCGGCGAACCTCTTTGCGCTGAAAGAGTTCGGCAACATCTACACGCGGCTGATGAATCCAACCACCGATGTCTTCGAGCAGCGGGTGGCCGCGCTCGAAGGCGGCACCGGTGCCCTCGGCGTGGCCTCGGGCATGGCGGCCATCACCTACGCCCTGCTGGCCATCACCCGCCTCGGCGACGAAATCGTGGCCGCCAACAATCTCTATGGCGGCACCTACCAGCTCTTCCACCACACCTTCCCTAAACTGGGCCGCACGGTGAAGTTCGTCGATTCGCGCAACCCGGCGGCATTCCGCAACGCCATCACCGCCAAGACCCGCGCGGTCTACGTCGAAACCATCGGCAATCCCAAGCTCGACGTGCCCGATTTCGAGGCCATCGCCAAAATCGCGCATGATAACGGCATTCCGCTGGTCGCCGACAACACCGTCGGCATCGGCCTGGTGCGGCCGTTCGAGCACGGCGCGGACATCATCGTGGCGTCGGCCACCAAGTACATCGGCGGCCACGGCACCTCGATCGGCGGCGTCATCGTGGATTCCGGCCAATTCCGCTGGGACAACGGAAAATTCCCGGAATTCACGGAGCCGGATCCAAGCTATCACGGAATCCAATACTGGGACGCCCTCGGCAACGTGCCGGGTATGGGCAACGTGGCGTTCATCCTGAAGATCCGGCTGACGCTCCTGCGCGACTTGGGCGCGGCGCTGAGCCCGTTCAACGCCCACGAGCTGCTGCTGGGGCTCGAAACCCTTCCGCTGCGCCAAAAGCGCCATTCGGAAAACGCGCTGGCGCTCGCGCAGTGGCTCCAGAAGCATCCGCGCGTCCGTTGGGTGACCTATCCCGGACTGGAGAACGACCCCGGCCACGCGCTGGCGGCCAAGTACCTGAAGCAGGGCTACGGTGGCCTCGTCGGCTTCGGCATCCAGGGCGGACTCGAGGCCGGCAAGAAGTTCATCAACCACGTCCAGCTGCTCTCGCACCTGGCCAACATCGGC
>CAYODC010000428.1:667-1919 GCA_964402575.1 uncultured Verrucomicrobiota bacterium | reverse complement strand
AACGCCTCCGCGTCGGCCTCAACGGCTACGCCTTCCGCCAACTCACCGACAGCCAGGCCAACGGCGCCGACACCCAGGGCCCCAAAGAGCAGGTCTTCGCCATCGGCCCCGGCGCCATCTGGAGCTTCAACCAGGACAATCACCTCTTCGCCAACGCCTACGTCGAGTTCGACGCCCAGAACCGCCCCGAAGGTCAGCGCATCAACCTCCGCTACGTCCACCACTTCTAGCGGCCCCGCCGGTGGAACCCCATCGCACGGCGAACGCGCCCCCGCGGACTCGTCGCTGAATCGGGGGCGGTTCATCTCTTGTCCGCCGCCCCGGGCCCCGCCCGATCAGGCGTTGTCCAGATGCCCGTCCTGCATCGTCCAATGGCTCGTCCCCTTCACCACCCATTCCGGATTGTGCGTCACCAGCAGCATTGACATCCCCTCGCGATTGAGTCCGCGAAACAGCTCCATCACCCGCGCCGCCGACTCCGGATCCAGGTTCCCCGTGGGCTCGTCCGCCAGCAGCAGCTTCGGCGGCAGCGCCAGGGCCCGCGCAATCGCCGTGCGCTGCATCTCCCCCGCCGAAAGCAACCGCGCCGCCTGGCCTTCCTTGTGCGCCAACCCCACCCGCTCCAGCGCCTCCCGCGCCAGCCGCCGGACTTCCCGCTCCCCGTGCGCCAGATAGCGGAACCGGAACCGCACGTTGTCCAGCACGCTCCGGTGCGGCATCAGGCAGAACTTCTGGAACACCATCCCCACCCCGTGCTTGCGGATCCCGGACAGCTCCCGCTCCCCCAGCCGCGACACCTCGCGGCCATCGAACCAGACCTCCCCGCCATCCGCCGGCTGCAGCAGCCCCGCCACCATCAGCAGCGTCGTCTTGCCCGAACCCGACGGCCCGGTAATCACGCCGAATTCCCCCGCCCCCAGCGACAGCGACACCCCCCGCAGCACCTCCACCTCGCCCGCCGCCCCGCGAAACCCCTTGCGCACCCCTGCGAGCCGGAGGCGCTCCTGCCGCCCGCCCTCCATCAGACCGGCTCGCCCTGGACGATGCTCCGGCTCGACTGCGCGTGGCACAGCGCCAGCGCCAGCGCATCCGTCGCATCCGGCGGCGGGGTTTCCGCCAGCCCGAGCACCGCCCGCACCATCTTCGCCACCTGCTCCTTGGGCGCCGCCCCCCCCCCCGTCACGTTCTGCTTCGCCCGCCGCGGCGAATACTCGTACACCGGCACTTCCGCGGCCGCACAGCAGGCAATCGC
>CAYODC010000428.1:0-657 GCA_964402575.1 uncultured Verrucomicrobiota bacterium | reverse complement strand
CACCATCGCCACCTTCGCGTTCTTGAAGAAAAACCCCCCCTCCATCGCCGCCGCCTCCGGCCGATGGGCGGCCAGCACCGCGTCCATCCGCTCCCGGATCGCCCGCAAACACTCGGAATGCCGCGCCTGCGCCGGCATCTTCACCACCTCCCAGTGGCGCGACACGGCCTTCGCCCCCTGCCACTCGATCACCGCCAGCCCCGTCCCCCGCAGCGACGCATCGATCCCCAGCACCTTCATGCCCCCGCCCTTTCCCGTTTTCCACGCCATGGAAAACTTTTTTGGGTTTTTTCCACGCCATGGAAAACTTTTTTCCACACCATGGAAAATCCCTCCGGCCGGACCGGGCACCGGCGGAGGGAGGGAAAAGGCGGCATCGGCATGGCGCAGGCGGATCGGTTATTCCTCGATCGCCTCGTCGGCGATGTCGCCGTTCATGTAGACGTTCTGCACGTCCTCGAGCTCCTCGATCGCCTCGATCAGCTTCATCAGGCTCGCGGCCTGGTTCTTTTCCGTCACCGGCGCCCACGCCATCGGCACGAAATTCACCCCCGAATCCTCCGACACCTTGTAGCCGGCCGCCGTCAGCTTCTCCGACACTTCGTTGTACGAGTTCGGCGGCGTCAGGATTTCAAACTGCTCGCCCTCGTTCGTCAC
>CAYODC010000427.1:277-1921 GCA_964402575.1 uncultured Verrucomicrobiota bacterium | reverse complement strand
GTGACAACCTATTTCAGGACCGGACAGCTCATCCGAGTATGAATACGGTTCCCTCCATGGCCGCCCCCCCCGCCCGCCGCAACAAGCCCGTCTCGCGGGAAACCGTGGCCCGCCAAGCCGCCCTCATGGCCTTCTTCGATGTCGCCGTCACCTTCGGCGCGATGGTCGCCGCCAATTCGGCGGTGATCCTCGCCGATTTCTGCAAAACCTTCCTGGAATTCCTCGCCGTCTTTCTGTCCTGGTGGGCCCTCCGCCGGATGGCGCGCGCCCCGGGCACCGGCTTCGATTACGGCCTGGGCAAGATGGAGCACCTGACCAGCCTGCTCGTCGGCGTGCTCATGTCGGTCTGCCTGCTGATCATCACCGCCAACGCCATCCACAACCTGCGCCATCCCGTCCACCTCGCCGGCATCGGCATCCGGATCAGCCTCGCCGCCCAGGCCGTCTACGCCGTGATCAACGGCCTGGTGGCCTTCCGCAGCCGCCGCGCCGCGCGGGCCGGCCGATCCCCCCTCCTCGAGGCCCAGGCCCGGCTCCACTTCTCCCGCCTCGCCGCCAACCTCTTCATCCTGCTCTCCCTCGCGCTCTCCATGGCCCTCTCCGGCCACGAATGGGCCCGCTTCATCGACCCCGCCGCTTCCCTCGTCATCGCCGCCTCCATCCTCATGGCCGCCCTCGGCATCTTCTCCACCTCCGTCGGCGAACTCCTCGACCGCACCCTCGAGGAGGAAGACCAAATGGTGATTCTCAAGGAACTCGCCAACCACTTCGACGATTACGAATTCCTCCACGGCATCCGCTCCCGCCGTTCCGGCGCCGAGGCCTTCATCGACATCCTCCTCGAATTCGCGCCGGATCGCCACGCCGGCGACATCCAAGCCTCCGCCGCCAGTTTGCGCCGCCGCATCGAAAGCCAGATCCCCAACAGCCACGTCACCATCGGCCTGTCCTCCGGCCCCGAACAGGACCCCTCCTATTCGGTCTGACCCGCGCCGGCCCCGCTTCTGTTTTTTTTCACGTTCCGGGGTTGATTCCGCCAAACTCCCAAGGTAGGGTTTCGCTTTCATCGCGGCGCGCGCCGAATCCGCACCGCGAATCCGTGAACGAATCCACAACGAAAGGACAACCGGCATGATCAGAACCATGGTGACCCTCGGATGGGCGGCAGCATTGGCGCAAGGAGCCTGGGCCCTGGAAGCCCCGGCGCGGGACAAAGCCGCCGCGGAAAAGGTCAACTACGTGGTTTCGATCGAAGCCGAGCACTACACCTCCCAAGTCGGCTTTGGCAAATACCGCAACCGCGAGGCCTCCGGCGGCTATGTCATGCGCGCCGACGGCGGCAGCGAAAGCAGCCTCAACTTCCGCTTCCGCATCCTGCGCTCCGGCACCCGCTACCTCTGGATCCGCAACCAGGCCAACGCCGACATCAACAACGGCATGTACCTTAAGATGGACGGCCAGTTCATGACCGCCCCCGCCAGCCACCCCCTCGCCGGCGCCCGCGATATCTATCTGCCCAAGGTGGGCTGGAACTGGGAACCCCAGTGGCTCCGCGGCGAAAGCCACTCCGGCCCCATCACCGTCTACCTCTCCGCCGGCACCCACACCCTCTCCATTTGCAAGCGCAAGGTCGAAAACCCCCTC
>CAYODC010000427.1:0-267 GCA_964402575.1 uncultured Verrucomicrobiota bacterium | reverse complement strand
AAGTGGTGCTGACCACCGCCGCCACCCCCCCCTCCGGCTTCGGCCCCCCCGAAATCCCCCCCGACCCCTACGAGGGCGACAACTCCCGCTCCTCCGCCAAGGTCATCCGCAACGGCCGTGCCCAGCTCCGCAACATCCACGCCGCCGGCAATGTCGACTGGGCCAAGTTCTCCGTCGGCGGCGCCGGCGCCCGCAACGTCCGCCTCGGAACCTCCGGCGCCAGCGGCGACACCGAAATGTGGCTCTACAAGGCTAACGGCACCCTCG
>CAYODC010000426.1:0-1923 GCA_964402575.1 uncultured Verrucomicrobiota bacterium | reverse complement strand
ACATCGTGCTCGTCGACCGCACCAACCCCTTCGACAACGGCTATGTCCTGCCCCGGGGCCTGCTCCGGGAGTCCACCCGCCACCTGAATCGCGCTTCCTTTATTTTCATCACCAAGTCCGCCGGCGACGGCTCCCCCGACCTGCGCCGGCAGATCCGGGAACTGAATGACAAGGCGGAAATCGCCGAGTGCCGCCATACGCCCCGCCATGTCCAGGATGTCTTCACAGGCGAACGCATCAGCCTCGAGTTCTTGCGCGGACTCAAAATCGCCGCCCTCTCGGGCATTGCCGCCCCCCACGGCTTCGAGGAATCCATCCAGCGCCTCGGCGGCGACATCGTCCACCGCAAGCGCTTCGCCGACCACCATCGTTATACCCAGCAGGAAATCCTCGACATGATCAACGCCAGCCGCACCCGCGGCGCGCAAGCCATCCTCACGACCGAGAAAGACGCGGTCCGCTTCCCCAAGATTGAACGCCGGGACGTCCCGGTCTATTTCCTGCGAGTGGAAATCGAACTGCTGAGCGGAGAAGAGAGCTTCAACGAACTCATCTCCCGCATCTGCTTCAAATAGCCCCGGCCTCCCCCTGCAAGGAAAGCCCGCACCCGCCTCCATCAGTCAGGACATGCCCCGGTCTAGGCGTTCGCCCGGATCTCGATCACATCGCCGTCTTGGACCAGGTAGTTCTTGCCTTCCAGCCGCAGCAGGCCGGCCTCGCGGCAGGCCGCATGGGTTTTCTTCTCGATCAGCGTCGCCGCATCCACCGTTTCCGCGCGGATGAATCCCCGGGCCAGGTCCGTATGGATCTTGCCCGCAGCCGTCACGGCGTTGTCCCCCCGCCGGATCGTCCAGGCCCGGACCTCGTCCTCCCCGACCGTGAAGAAACTGATGAGGTTCAACGTGCGGTAGGCGGCCTGGATCAACCGCGTCCTCGCCGGTTCCGCCAGCCCGTAGTCCTGGAGAAATCCCGCCTGGTCCGCCGGCGGAAGGGCGGCGATTTCCGCCTCCAACGGGGCGCAAAACGCCAGCAGGTCAAGCCCCTTGGACGCACATGCCTCCCGCAATGGACCGCACCGCTCCCCCAATGGGTCGCCATCCCCCGTGTTCGCCACCACCAGCACCCGCTTCTGCGATAGAAAGCAAAAGCTGCTCACGTGCTTTTGCTCATCCGCCGACAGCTCCACATCGCGCAGCGCCTGCCCGGCATCGATCGCCGCCTTGCACTTCTGCAGCACCGCCAGTTCGGGCAGCCCCTGCTTCAACCCGCGCTTGACCTCCTGCTCGATCTTCTCCACCCGGCGTTCGATCTTCTCCAGGTCGGCCATCGCCAGGTCCAGCAGGACGGATTCCAGTTGCGCCACCGGATCCAGCGGCTTTCCGGCCCCGTCCATCTCGCCGAACGACTGCACCACCAGTGCGAACGCATCGGCCTCGCCCAGGAACGCATTGAGCGCCGCGAACCCGTTGCTCTCTGCATTCGCCGGTAGCGCCACATCCACGAACGTCACCTCGGCCGGAATGTACTTCTTCGGCCGGAACAGGTCGCGCAGCGTCGCCAGCCGCGCATCCGGAACCTTGACGGTGCCAAGCCGATGCGCCCCCTTGGTGGCGAAATGCGGTCCTTCGGGCGTTTGAATCAACGCATCCAACACCGCCGTCTTTCCCGCCGAACGCGCCCCGATCAAATATAGCATCAATGCCATGGGAATCCTCTCTCTGGCGCGGCCCTGCCGGCCACGCGGAGCCGCAGTAAACCACATCCCCGCCCCCGATGCAACCGCCACCCCATGCACCGCTCCGCGCCGCCTCGTAAGGCCTCCCCATCGCCCCACTTCTCAACAACATGTCCGGCCCCCAAGCCCACAAGGTAAGCGTCCGGCCGAGCACCGCCTATTCTGAGACGGCGAAGTGATGCAGAGTC
>CAYODC010000425.1:0-1926 GCA_964402575.1 uncultured Verrucomicrobiota bacterium | reverse complement strand
CATTGCCGCATTTGAGCAACCCCACCATCAGCATTGGCATGCAGATCGACCCCAAGAATCGGTCGTAGCCCTGAAATAAAAGCGGCTTTCGAGATGGCATGCGTGGAAGTGGGCGACGTGATCAGCAGGCAGAGAAAAATCAGAAACAGCCGGGCCCCGCTCTGAATGGGTGTACTGGTATGCCCGGCCAGTTGAAAAGCGCACCCGAGCAAAATCAGTGCCTGCCCAAGGGTATCGACCAGGCCTGCCGCATGCAGGCGGGTGTAGAAATCGGGGAAACGGATGATGCCCAGCGCCCCGATCGCCGCCTGCGTCATCGCGCCGCCGCTGAACAAGTCCAGCATTCCCATGAACCCCATGCCGCCGCCCGCCGCCGCCATGCGGTCCACGATCGCCTGCAGCGTCGCCGCATCCACGCCCGGAGTCGGGATCACGGCGATCAAACGGCACACGAAGATCAACGCAACCGTGAACAGGATGCGCTGACGCAGTTCGGGGATCTTCAGGCTGTTGGTGAAAGCAGAAAGCATCTCGGCCCCTTTCGGTTCGGCGCGGTCAGGAAATGGTCTCGCAGGACCCGCCCGCCTGCTCGATCTTGGCCTTGGCGGTCGCGCTGAACGCATGCGCCCGGACCTTGCGGGCTCCGGCCACTTCGCCGCCGCCCAGGATCTTGATCAGGCTCTTGGCCCCCACCCGGCCGACGGCCACCAACGCCTCGGGCGAAATATCGCCCGGCAGGATCTTGGCCAGTTCGCCGATGTTCAACGCCGAGTATTCCACCCGGTTGGGACTCGTGAACCCGCGCTTGGGAACGCGGCGGATCAACTTCATCTGGCCGCCTTCGAACAAGGGCTTGTGCTTGTGCCCCGTACGGCTCATCTGGCCCTTGTTGCCCTTCCCGGAAGTCCGTCCCTTTCCGGACGATTCTCCCCGGCCCACGCGCATGCGGCGCTTCTTCGCCCCGCGGTTGTTCTTCAACGATTGCAGATTCATGTGGTTGCCTGCCCTTTCCTTCTACTGGCGCAGCGCCGCGCACTCCTCGCGGGAGCGCAGCTGCATCAATCCATCCATGGTCGCCTTCACCACGTTGAGCGCGGTGGAGGAACCCAGCGACTTGGCCAGCACGTCCCGGACCCCGGCGAGGTCCAGCACCGCCCGGGCGCCGCCGCCGGCAATCACGCCCGTTCCCTTCGAGGCGGGCTTGAGCATCACCCGCGACGCGCCGCAGCGGCCGATCACCTCGTGCGGGACGGTCCGCTCGTTCATCGTTACCTTGATCATGCTGCGCCGGGCCATTTCCGTGGCCTTGCGGATCGCATCGGCGTTCTCGCGGGCTTTGCCCAGCGCGTATCCAACCTGACCATTCCGGTCGCCCACCACCACCAGGGCGGAAAAGCTGAACCGGCGTCCGCCCTTCACGACCTTGGCGCAGCGATTGACAGCCACAACCCGTTCCATCGCCTCGCTCGGACTCTTGGCGGCATCGATTTTCTTCACTTCACGTTTCATCCGGTTTCCCTCATGCCTGGATTGACAGGCGTTAGAACTTCAAACCGCCTTCGCGGGCGGCGTCGGCCAGAGCCTGCAGGCGCGCCCGGAAGGCGAACCCGCCCCGGTCGAACACGACCGTGGTGATGCCCTTCTCCTGCGCGGCCTTCGCGGCCAGGCCGCCCAGCTGCTTGGCCGTCTCGACGTTGAGCTTCTGGCCCTTCAGCCCCTCTTGCATCGTCGACACCGCCGCCAGCGTCTTGGCCGCCGCATCGTCGATGAACTGCACATACAGGTGCTTGTTGGATACGAACACGCTCATGCGCGGCCGCTCCGCCGTCCCCTGCACCTTCTGGCGCAGGCGCAAATGCCGGCGAATCCGATAATCTTCCAGGTTCTTCAGTTTCATGGTTACGCCACCGTCTTGCCCGCTTTCCG
>CAYODC010000424.1:0-1933 GCA_964402575.1 uncultured Verrucomicrobiota bacterium | reverse complement strand
GAGAACGCCTGCAGGGCGATGACGGAGAGGATGGGGGTGGAGAGGCGCATGGTGAGTTGCCAGAAGAGGGTCCACTCGCCCGCGCCGTCGAGCTGGGCGGACTCGTAGAGCTCGCGCGGGAGGGAGTCGAAGAAGCCCTTGAGGAGGAAGATGGAGTAGCCGCTGGCCATGCCGGGCAGGAGGAGGGCGGCGAAGGTGTTGAGGAGGCCCAGCTCGCGCAGGAGGAGGAAGACGGGGATCTGGGTGACCATGTGGGGGAAGGCCATGGTGAGCATGAGGAAGAGGAGGATCTGGGGGCCGGCGGAGGGTTGGAAGCGGCTGAGGGCGTAGGCGGCGAGGGGATTGACGAGCAGGGCGAGGATCACGGCGAGGGTGCAGTAGGCCACGGTGTTGGCGATGCCGCGTCCGTGGAACAGGATGTAGTCGAGGACGGTCCGGAAGTTGCGGACGAGGAATTCGCGGCGGATTTCCGATTTGTGCGCGCGGAACAGATCGGCGTGGTGGGCGAATTGGGGCATGGGTGAATGAAGAATGAAGAATGAAGAATGAAGAATGGCGGAATTGTTTTGTTTGGATAGAAAGTCACGCCAGCGGGAATCCGGCGTGTCGAGAACGCCGTTGGTTTGCCACAGGGGCGAGAGGGTGTTGGCGGTGAAGTCGCGCCATTCCTGTTGTTCGAGGGGAGAGGCGTGGGAGGGGAATTCGCGCGGGAGTTGAATATCGGCGTAGGAGGCGAAGGCCGTGCCGTGGGCGGCGTTGTAGGCGGCGATGTCTTTCGAGTGGCGCGGCTTGAGGTAGAGTTTTTTAAAGAAGCCTTCGGGCGAGAGGACGGTTTGGCACCAGGCGGGCGCGGCGAGCTTGAAGGCGTCGAATTCAGTGGCCAGCCGGGTGGCGCCGGGGACCGCGTGCGGGAAGAGGTAGGCGGGGGGCTGGACGAAGACGGAGTACCATGCGTCGAAATCGCTGCCGAGGGCGGCGTTGAGCGCGGAGAGGGTGCCGTATTTTTCACGTAGATGTTGGCGGAAGCGGCGGAGCTGGGCGGGGAAGGCGCCGGCCTGGGGGGCCCAGTAATAGCCGAGGGCGACGGCTTCCGGCGGGAGGGAGCCCGAGGCGAGGAACTCGCGCCAGAGGGGAAGCTGCTCCGAGCCGGGGTCGTCCGGCGGAGGGAGGGGGATGTCCTCGAACGAAGTGTAGTCGGTATCGAACGTCAGGTTGAGCGAATCCATGGATTCGTTGAAGAGCGCTTCGAGGTGTTTCTGCCAGAGCGCGGTGTCGGAGACCAGGAAGCGGGGGATCACAACCGTTTCGCGCTGGTCGGCGATGGACTTGGTGGAGCCGGCGATCATGAGGCCCAGCGGATAGAGCATCGCCAAAGTGCCCGCGAGGAGCGCCGCGTAGATGCCGGCGATCAATACGCGCGTATTCGGCGATTTGCGTCCGATCCTGGAGAGGATGGGCATGGGTCAGGCACCCCCGGACAACGTTTTCCACAGCGTGGAAAACTTTTTTCCACGGTGTGGAAAAAACGGGAGGGAATTTTCCACGGTGTGGAAAACTTTTTTCCACGGTGTGAAACAAATGGACGGGGCGTCATGCATCGCGGGCCATCCTAGCAGAGGAGGGAGGACGGGGAAAGGGCGGGGGTTCAGGTGTTTTGGCGGACGAGGTCGAGGAGGGCGTCGCCGTACTGGGCGAGTTTCTTGGGGCCGATGCCGTGGATGTCGGCGAGTTCGGCGGGAGTCTTGGGGGCGGCGGCGGCGAGGGCGTAGAGGGTTTTCTGGGAGAAGAGGTGGTAGGCGGGGACCTTCAGGGCGGCGGCCTGTTCGGTGCGCCAGGCGCGGAGGGCTTCGAAGAGGACGGGGTTGGCGGGGGCGGCGGTGGTGTCGATGGCGGCGGCGGAGGCTTTGCTTTTGCGGCGCGACTTGGGGGCGGG
>CAYODC010000423.1:0-1936 GCA_964402575.1 uncultured Verrucomicrobiota bacterium | reverse complement strand
GGGCAGCGCGCATCCGGGGGGGGGGATGCCGCTGGCGCTGTTGTCGGGGATGGTGGCGGCGGACTTGGCGGAGAAGCACGAGCCATGAACGCGCCGCGCGCGGGATTCTGGGAGGGATATGCGCGCGGGGCGGCGGGGGTGCTGGGGGTGTTGTACGCGGTGGGGGTGGCGGGGCATGCCTTCGAGTCGACGTTGCCGATGATGATCCGGATGACGCCGGGGTTCATCCTGCTGACGGGGATGCTGGCGACGGCCCCCGCGCTGGCGGCGGGGCGGGGAAGGTTTGCGCGGTGGTTGGCGGGGACCTATGGGTTCACGTTTGCGGCGGAGGCGGCGGGAGTGGCGACGGGCGCGGTGTTTGGTGCATATGAATACGGGCCGGTGCTGGGGTGGGGGTGGTTGGGAGTGCCGCTGGTGATCGCGTTCAACTGGGCGACGGTGGTGAACGGGGCGGTGGGGATCGCCTGCCGGGTGGTGCCGGCGGGGGCGGGACGCCGGTGGGGGATCGCGCTGGTGGCGGGGGTGGTGGCGACGGCGTTCGATTTCGTCATGGAGCCGGTGGCGATTCGGCTGGACTACTGGCGGTGGGCGGGCGGGGCAATTCCGCTGCAAAACTACGCGGCGTGGTTCGGGTTGGCGGCGGCGGCGGCCTGGGCGCATCCCGGGGTGGGCCGGGAGCCGGGGCGGATGGGGGCGGCGGAGCGGCTGGCGTTTCATTTCGTGGTGTTGCAGGGAGTGTTTTTCCTGGCGCTGCGCGGGGTCTGGCGTTTTCAAGGCGGATGAGGTAGCCTGTCGGCATGCTGTCGTATTTCCAGCGGATTCGGCCGGGGGTGGCGAGGGCGGTCAGCGACATTTTGACGGCGTCGGCGCCGCGGCTGGCGGAGATCAGTCCGATGGGGGGGGAGTTGGCGGCGCGGCTGGACCGGTACGCGCAGTCGGGGAAGATGATCCGGGGGATGTTGGTGAGGCTGGGCTACGAGCTGTGCGCGCCGGAGGCGCCGGACGCGGCGATGGACCGCGTGCTGGACCGGGCCGGGGCGGCGATGGAGTTTCTGCAGGCGGGATTGCTGATCCACGACGACATCATGGACCGGGACACGATGCGGCGGGGGACGGTCACGGTCCACACGCAGTACGAGCGGGACGCGCAGGAGGCGCGGGCGGTGGATCCGGCGCACCACGGGATGTCGCTGGGGGTGTGCGCGGGCGACGTGGCGTTTTTCCTGGGGTTCCAGGTGCTGGCGTCGCTGCCGGTGCCGGCGGAGCTGCGGGAGCGGGCGCGGCGGGTGGCGGCGTTTTCGGCGGAGGAGCTGTGCTGGGTGGGGGTGGCGCAGATGCAGGACGTGCGCAACGGGGCGGGGGGGATCGGGTCGGATCCGGATCCGGCGCAGATTCTGCGGGTCTACCGGTACAAGACGGGACGCTACACGTTTTCGCTGCCGCTGGTGATCGGGGCGCTGCTGGCGGGTGGGAGCACGGCCCACCAGGAGGCGCTGGAGCAGGCCGGGGAGAACCTGGGGGTGGTGTTCCAGCTAAAGGACGACGAGCTGGGGAT
The DNA here is from genome assembly GCA_964402575.1 of uncultured Verrucomicrobiota bacterium. Classification (GTDB taxonomy): domain Bacteria; phylum Verrucomicrobiota; class Kiritimatiellia; order CAIQIC01; family Lenti-01; genus Lenti-01. The sequence goes on along the minus strand of CAYODC010000423.1, from coordinate 381 downwards.
TTTCGGGGACTCGGGGCAGTCGGGGAAGCGGTCCGATTCGGACATTCGCGAGGACAAGAAGACGCTGCTGCGGCATTTCCTGTTTTTGGCGGCGGACGAGGCGCTGCGGGCGCGGCTGGGGGGGGTGTTCGGGCATGCCGAGCCGGGCGAGGAGGGGGTGCGGCTGGTGCGCGCGGCGATGGAGGAGACGGGGGCGAGGGCCAAGGTGCGCGAATACATGAAGTGTTTCGCGATGGAGGCCTCCGACCGGATCGCGAGCCTGCCGCCGACGCCGGGGGCGCGCGCGGAAGCCGCGCGGGAGGCGTTTGGCGAACTGTTCCGCTACAGCGTGGAGCGGAGCGCTTAGAGCCTTATCAGAAATGATGTAGCGAGGATGAATCC
>CAYODC010000422.1:694-1938 GCA_964402575.1 uncultured Verrucomicrobiota bacterium | reverse complement strand
CCGCCAACGCCTGGCATCACCGCTCCGACGCCCTCTCCTCCATCGCCACCGCCGCCGGCGTCGGCGCCGCCGCCTTCCTCGGCCACGATTGGCTCATCCTCGACCCCATCGCCGCCCTCTTCGTCAGCCTCTTCCTCCTCAAGGTCGCCGGGCACATCATCCGCGAGCAAATCGGGGACCTCACCGACCAAAGCCTCGCCCCCGAAGTCTGCGAGGAAATCCTCGCCATGGCCCGCGCCATCCCCGGCATCAGCGAACCCCACAACCTCCGCACCCGCATGGTCGGACGCATCCCCGTCATCGACATGCATATACGCCTCCCCGCCTCCCTCCCCCTCCGCGATGCCCACGACCTCGCCTCCGCCCTCGAACGCGCCCTCCGCCGGCGCTTCGGAAAAGAAACCATTGCCAACCTCCACCTCGAACCTTATTCTATTTGATTCTTGTTCAACGGAAGATTCATGAACTACGGCTGTGCAGCTGCCAATCTCCGCCGCCCGGTGTCCCCGCCGGGTCTCTTGGCCCAATTATCGGTTGATGGTCCCCTCATGCTGATTCTCGCCGCTCCCCCCGGGACGGCATTTCCTTTTTCAACCCCATAGGTGTTTCATGGAACAAGGTGCCGCTAAACTCGCCAAGATCCTGGCCTTCGCCCTCCTGCTAGGCGTCGCCGTCACGGCGTTCAACCCCGCCTATCGCCAGGCCTTCCTCGCCATCGTCCGGGGAGCCCCCCAGGAATCCCCCATCTGGAAATCCAACGCCGAATACTATCCGGACATCACCCTGCCCGGACAACCCGCCCCCGCCCCCGTGGCCGTCCCTTCCACCGTTCAACCCTAACCCCCCTCCCCTCCCATGACTCGCAACCAACTCATCGCCTTCTGTTACCTCTTCATCGTCGGCATCGGCATCGCCATGGCCTTCACCGCCGGCCCCGAAGCCCTCCCCGCCCTCTGGACCATCACCGCCCTCCTCGGCCTCCTCACCCTCCTCGGCTTCGCCGCCGCCCGCCGCTTCCGCCAGCCTGTCGACGAAGACCTCGCCGCCTACGGCCACACCCCCCGCGATCCCATGCAGGCCCCCCTCTGGATCCTCCTCCTCCTCACCGCCACCGTCTTCGGCTACACCCGCTACATCGCCATGATCCAGTCCCCCGACCGGCTCCTCGGCACCTTCTCCGCCTCCGCCGACGGCACCGCCTGGACCCCCGAACGCTCCATGACCCAGACCTCGTTCCTCAAGGT
>CAYODC010000422.1:0-634 GCA_964402575.1 uncultured Verrucomicrobiota bacterium | reverse complement strand
CGGCCGCCTCGAAGCCCTCCAGCCCGTCCCCGACGCCGACGGCGCCCCCACCCTCGATGAACAAGGCCGCTGGAACTTCACCCAGCACAACCTCCCCCAGGAAAGCAGCGAAATCGTCATCCCCGCCGGCACCCCCGCCCGCGCCGAACTCCTCATCGACCAGCCCTTCACCCATCTCGACCAGGTCCAGCTCCTCTCCCCCTCCGCCGCCCCCGCCCGCCTCGGCGTCTACCAGCCCGAAAATATCGTCAACCTCTTCGCCCGATCCGGACGCAACGTCGTCCCCGTCGGCGTCCTCGGCCGCATCACCGCCGACCCCTGGGTCTACTCCTTCAAAACCGTCCTCTCCGTCTCCCCCGACTATATCCAATACCAGCCCGGCGGCCCCTACCTCCCCGTCGACCGCCAAAACATCCGCGTCACCGTCGACCCCGCCACCCCCGGCTATGCCCGCCTCGCCCGCTCCGCCGCCTATGGCTACGATGTCGCCCTCTCCGGCGAACTCCTCGCCGCCTCCCACGCCGCCAACCAGGGCTCCTTCGACCAGGCCAACTACCTCCGCAATTATAATATCGGCGGCCAAATGAGCCTCCGCGCCCCCCTCTCCGGCCCCGCCCCCATCCAGATCGTCCAG
>CAYODC010000421.1:0-1945 GCA_964402575.1 uncultured Verrucomicrobiota bacterium | reverse complement strand
GCTATGGCCGCGCCCAGCGGGCGCAGCTACAAGCGATCCGCCGGGCTATGGCCGCGCCCAGCGGGCGCAGCTACAAGCGATCCGCCGAGCTATGGCCGCGCCCAGCGGGCGCAGCTACAAGCGATCCGCCGGGCTATGGCCGCGCCCAGCGGGCGCAGCTACAAGCGATCCGCCGAGCTATGGCCGCGCCCAGCGGGCGCAGCTACAAGCGATCCGCCGGGCTATGGCCGCGCCCAGCGGGCGCAGCTACAACCAATCCACAGAACTTCCATGCGCCTGTTCCTTATTATTTGCCGTTCTAGGTATTGACACTTAGGGGGGGCTCTCGTATCTTGGCCAAAGTTATCGGAGATCTGGGCAGGTCCTGTAGCCATTCCTTTGGAAGCGATGAGGAGAACGGAAATGAAGAAGTCGTTGTGGATTGCGATGGCCGGGGCACTCGCCGTTTCCGTCCTTGCCGCCTCGGCGCAGGAAGTCCTGAGCGCCAATACGATTGGCTACATCAAAAAGCAGCTTCCGGAAGGGGGGAGGTTGATCACGGTTAGCGTGCCTCTGTTAAGTATGGTTGAGGGTTCAAATGTTTTTGGCAGAACCTCTTTTGCGCAGGAGGCTCCCGTCGGTTCGGTTGTTTACTTCTGGAATGTCACGAATCAGACTTGGATATCCGGGAGCAAAACGGAGGTGTTGGGGAGCATCCGTTGGCCGACGGCCATTTCAAATCGCGTTATTGCCGGAGGAGAGTTTGTATTTATTAAGGGTCCCAATGCGGCCGAACCTGTTGAAATTACGATTGCAGGAGAAGTGCCGACAGCCACGACATTGATACGGGCTCTTCCCGGAGATAACGCGATTGGGGCCGTCGCGAATCCTTATCCAGCAGATTTTGTGTTTGGCAAGTCCTCGTTGGCTTTGAACGCCAGTGTTGGGTCGGTTGTCTATTTCTGGAATATTACAAACCAAACTTGGGTATCTGGCAGCAAGACGGAGGTGTTGGGGAGCATCCGGTGGCCGACTGCGATTTCCAATCGCGTGGTGCAGGCAACGGAAGGTTTTTTCCTGAAGGAAGCGGGCACGATCACGACATGGACGAATGCCAAGCCTTATACATGGCCCTAGCTGGTGCCCCGCTAAAAATATAGTAATTTAAAAACTTGCATCCCGCTTTTTACACCACTAGCATTCTCTCGGTTGTCAGAACAGTTACTTCCACCGTCGATTTGCAAAAACGCAAGGAAAACAGTATGAAGAAGTTTCCCCTAGTTATCGCGATTATGTCCCTTTTTGCCGCCGATGCTTTGGCAAGCATTAATGTGGATTGGGAATCGGCAGGTGTTCTCGACCATACGGCAACCTCGGCGATTTTGAATAACTATGACGTAACCTGGCAACTGATTTACTCAGTAGATACAAACATGGATCCTGTAGATATATCAAACGTGGCAGGAGGATGGGTGTCTGGCGACGATGAAGTATGGGCCACGCGTATCATTACTGATGCCTATGTTGCAGATAATACAGGAAATTTGTGGACGGAATCGTTGACATGGGATGATGGCCCGGGCATCAATTTTGCCAATCCGACATTTAGCGCCGGCAATGTGTATCAGCGCATTTATGAAGTGAGCGGATCGGTGGGTGTTGGAACATGGTATTGTCAGGGCGCGATGGCAACATTGAGTGATTGGACATCTCCATCTCCTCCAAATGAATCGAGGTTTTCGAGTGTTGTGGCGCCCAACCAGCAGATCACGGCGATACCGGAGCCGGCGACGATGAGCCTGTTGGGCTTGGGGGCGCTGGTGATGGCGATGCGGCGCCGTCGTTCTTGATCAACGCGTCAGCGTGAAGGAAATCCCCGGCGGTCCGCCGGGGATTTTCTGTTCGAGCCTTATCAGAAATGATGTAGCTCGGTTGAATGCCGCATCACGGCTCACCCGGAGGGTTC
>CAYODC010000420.1:0-1950 GCA_964402575.1 uncultured Verrucomicrobiota bacterium | reverse complement strand
CCGCCGCCAAAGCCAAGGCCCCCGCGCGGAAAAAACCAACCCCGTCATCCAAGCCCGTCCGCAAGCCCGCGGCCAAAAAATCCGTTCGCGCCAAGACTCCGGCCGATCCCCTCCTCCTGCGCGTGGAGAAGGTGCGCCAGATCCTCGACGCCAAAAAAGGCGAACACATCGCCATCCTGCATGTCACCGACGTCTCCAGCGTCACCGATTACATGATCCTCTGCAGCGGACTGAACATCCCCCACTTGCGCGCCCTGGCCGACGAAGTCGTCAAGCAACTTCGCCTGGAAGATCCACCCGTTGCCCCCCCTCCCCAATCATCCCATGAACGACATACTGAAAGCCCTTCGGTCCCGGCGCAGCGTCCGCAAGTTCAAACCCGATCCGGTCCCCCAGGACCAACTGGACGCCATCCTGGAAGCCGCCCGATACGCCCCCACCGGCGGCGGACGCCAAGGCACCCTTCTGGTCGTCGTTCAAGACAACACCCTTCGCGCCCAGCTCTCCCGAATGAATGCCGCGGTCCTCGGCCAAGACACCGACCCCTACTACGGCGCCCCCGTATTCCTTTTCGTCTTCGCCGACCGAACCCAATCCACCCCCGTCGAAGACGGCAGCCTGGCCCTCGGCTATTTGTTCCTCGCCGCCCATTCCCTCGGCCTTGGCTCCTGCTGGATCCACCGGGCCCGGGAAATGTTCGAACGCCCCGAAGGCCAAGAACTCCTCCGGCGCTGGGGCATCGACGATCGCTTCATCGGCGTCGGCGCCTGCAGCCTGGGTTATCCCGACGGTCCCTTGCCTGTCCCTGCCCCCCGCAAGCCCGGCACCATCATCCTGGCCCGGCCCTAAGCCCCCCCTGCCGCGCCCGGCAACCCTACGCTCGGGGAAATCACTTTACCTTTGCGTTGCGCCCCCTCCACCCTCATATTTCCCGGCATGGTGTTCCTCGTCATCGTTTCGCTGGTCTGGGCGTTTTCCTTCGGTCTCATCGGAAGCCGCATGGTCGATCTGCCCCCCGCATGGCTGGGCTGGATCCGGCTCGCCATCAGCGCCGCCGTATTCCTGCCGTTGGCCCGCCGTGTTCCCGGGAAGCACGCCCTGCTCCTCTGCGCCACCGGGGCCGTTCAATTCGGGCTGATGTATCTGGCCTATCTGACCAGCTTCCGCTACCTGAAATCCCACGAGGTCGCCCTATTCACCGTCCTGACCCCCATTCTCATCGCCCTGCTGGACGATCTCTTCCACCGGCGCTTCCGCCCGGGGGTCTTCCTCGCCGCCTCGCTGGCCGTCGCCGGCGCCGCCGTCATCAAATGGACCGATTTGGAGTCCCCCGCCCCGCTCATCGGATTTTTGCTCGTGCAAGCCTCCAACCTTTGTTTTGCCGCCGGCCAGCTCGCCTACCGCGCCGTCATGGCCCGCCTGCCCCAACCCCTCCCCGACCATCAGGTCTTTTTCTGGCTTCATTTGGGCGGTTTCGCCGTCCTCACCCCCATGGCTCTCCCACTGGCATTCGCCGATGCCCCCCCCGCGCCCTCGCCGGAACAGTGGGCGATTTTGGCCTATCTCGGCGCCATCGCCTCGGGATTCTGTTTCTTTCTATGGAACCGCGGAGCCCGGCTCATCCCTACCGGCCAGCTCGCCGTCATGAACAACCTGAAAATCCCCCTGGGCGTCGCAGTATCTCTGGTGTTTTTCCACGAATCCGCGGATCTCTTCCCCTTAGTCGCCGGATCCCTCCTCCTCGCCGCCGCCCTCCTGCCCGTCCGCAACCGGTAACGTCCCCACCCCGATTTCCATTGTTTTATAAAACTATGGACATGGCACCGGCCGGCTTTTCCAGCTTCCCAAGGATCCTCACGGATTCGTCCTCTCCTTAAAATCCTTCGAAAAAGCCCTTTTGTAAGCGTCCGGCCTATGTCCTCATTGACACGGTTTTCGCGGCCAGCCATT
>CAYODC010000419.1:0-1966 GCA_964402575.1 uncultured Verrucomicrobiota bacterium | reverse complement strand
AAAACGCCGCCGCCACCAGCATCGACACCAGCCCGAATCCCGCCAGCAACGCCCCGCTGAAGTCCCCCAGCCCCGCCCCCGCGCACAAGGCGTGCGCCCGCAAAATGCCCAAAAATGCGCAGTTCAGCAGCGCGCCCGACAATAGCGCCGAAACCGGCGACGGCGCCTCGCTGTGCGCGTCCGGCAGCCACGTATGCATCGGCACCAGCCCCATCTTCGTCCCGTAGCCCACCAGCAGGAACACGAACGCCGCCTTCAGCCACGGTGCCTGCAACTGCGCGCCCCGCGCCGCCAGCTCCGGCAGCAGCAACGTCCCCCCCCCCCTCCCCGCCCGGACCCGTCGCCGCGGCGATCACCACCAGGAAGTTGCCCAGCAGCGCCAGCGCAATGCCCACCGAACACACCAGCAGGTACTTCCACGTCGCCTCCAGCGACCTCGGCTGCCGGTGAAAGTAGATCAGCGGCGCCGTCGCCAGCGTCGTCGCCTCCACCGCCACCCACAGCACCCCCAGGTGCCGGCTCGCCGCCACCAGCGTCATCGTCGATAAAAATACCAGCAGGCACCCCGTGAACACCGCCTCCGGCGCGTTGACGAACCACTGCCCCGTGTCTTCCTCCGTCTGCCGGTCGCGCGCCTCCCGCCCCAGCCAGTGCGCGGCATACACCGATACCGCCAGGAACAGCAGGCTCGAAATCCCCAGGAACAGCCGCCCCGCTGCGTCGAAACCCACCCACGCCTCCGGCGCCACTTCCGGCGGGTCCATCCAGCACCAGGCGGTCAGCACGGCGTGGGCCGTGGCCGTCGCGACCAGCAGCGCCCGCCGCGGCCGGTCCGGCCGGATGAATACCGAAGCCGCCGCCGCCACCAGCGGCAGCAAAATCAAGGCCCAGGTCATCACGCCCCCTCCTTCAACGCCGAAAGCTGGTCCGAATCAATATGGTCGAACTCCCGGTTGATGTGGAACACGATGATCCCCATCACGAACACCGCCACGAAGATGTCCAGCAGCACCCCCAGCTCCACCAGCAGCGGCATCGCCTCCACCAGCACCATCCCCAGCGTATAAATGCCATTCTCCAGCACGATGTAGCCGATCACCTGCGTGATCGCCTTCCGCCTCGCCATGATCAGGAACAGCCCCGTCCATACCGAAAACAATCCCGCCGGCACCAGCAGCAGCGACGGCGCGGCCCACGGCAGCGGCAGCCGGCTCCCAAACCCGAACGACGCCGCCAACACTCCCACCCCGAGCAGCAGCGACGGAATGAACCCCACGAACGGCTCGATCTCGCGGTTCGCGCGGGTTTCCCGCAACGCCCGGGTCAGCAGCGCCGGAAATACCGCCCCTTTGATCCCCGCGCTCCCCAGCCCCAGCAGCAGCCCGTGCCAGGTCACGTGCCCGTGCGCCAGCAGCGGCAGCAGCCCCAGCACCACGCCCTGCGCCGCCGCAATCCGGATCGCATTCCTCATCCGGCTGGCGCCCAGCAGAATCAAATCCGCCAGGATCAGGAACACCAATAGACTGTCGATCCACGAATTCATGCGCCTCTCACCGGAACGTCAACATCAGGCCCAGCGTGCACAACGCGCCCGCCCCCACCAGCAACTGCGGCACCCGCAGCATCCGCACCCGCGCCATGATCGACTCCACCACGCCGGTCAGCACCGCCAAACCGATCAAGCCTGCCACGCCCGCCGCGAGATCCGCCCATGGCCGGCCCGACGCCCCCGGCAGCAGCAGCCCCGTCCACAACGCCCCCAGCACCCACAGCTTCAGGTGCGCCCCCCACAGCACGAAGCCGAAATCCACCCCGCCGTGATCCAGCACCATCACCTCGTGGATCATCGTCAGCTCCAGATGCGTGTTCGGATCGTCCACCGGAATCCGGCAGTTCTCCGCCAGGAACAAAATGAACAGCCCCGCCGCCAGCAGCAGCCCCATCGGCAGCGCCGCGCCCCACGCCG
>CAYODC010000418.1:0-1967 GCA_964402575.1 uncultured Verrucomicrobiota bacterium | reverse complement strand
TGGTCCATCAACTTCACCGGCCAGTCGCAGGTCAGCATCCAGCTCAGCACCGAAGAATTCTACCGCGACTTCCCCGCCCGCTCCGTCCCCGCCGACGTCCACGGCATCCTGATGCGCGTTGCCTCGCTGGCCGACACCTTGGCCGGAAAAATCGCCGCCTGGCGCGATCCCCAACGCCGCCAAAGCAAGCGCCTCAAGGATCTCGGCGACATCGCCCGCCTCGTCGAAGCCCATCCGGACCTTTGGAAACAACTTCCCGCCGATCTCCGCCAGCAACTCGACCCGCCTTCTTGAATCGTTCAGGCCCTCAATCCGTCTCCCGCTTGTCCGCCGTAGCCTTGGCGAAGGCGGGCCATGCCCGCCAAGTTCCGGAATCGGATTTTGTAGGCCAGCCCTATGCGGTCTGCCCGGCGCCTATCCCGCGGCTGCCCTGTAGGCCCGGGCGCCGACCGGGCACCTGCTCTCTGACCCCCACGGCCCCGCCCCGTGGGCAAATCAGATCCTCTTCAACGCAACGACGCAAGCGCCGCCTTGGACCTTGCGATGATCCGCCGGGTGGAAATGGCGTTGAATCCTGGCCACAATCGCCTACTATCCCCCGCAATGTCGGAACGGCCAGCCGCCGCCCCCCGACCTAGGAGAATCCCGAGTGAAAAACCTCTTGGCTGCCCTGCTCTTCCTGGCCCTCCTGGGCCTTTCCCTGCCCGCCAGCGCCCTCACCGTCTCGGACGAATTGCACCAGAAACTGCAGCGGGAACTGGACACCGTCTGGGCGCAAGGCCCCAAGCTGGGCGACACCCTGTTCTTCCTGCGCGAAGCCGGCGGCGCCTATCTGCCCGACATCATGCCCGCCGCGGATCCGGACCGCTACCAGGACATGGACCGCCGCCGCCTGATGGTCGGCGCCTACTGGATGGACCTCACCTACGCCTCCGCCTTCCACCAGGTCGAGCCCGCCGCCCGTTTCGGACAGGCCATCGGCCGCCTCCTCGAAAACCTGGGCCACCCCTGGCCGGAAATGGAACGCGGCTACCGCGAAGCCCTCGAACAGATCGACCAGCCCGGCGGCGAAGAACGCCTCCAGGCCCTCTTCCGCAAAATGGACGCCGACACCGGATGGCAGGAAATGCTCCGCCAAGGCGACGGACTCGAACTCGTCGTGGACGGCCTCTACGGCTATCTCGTCGAAGGCCTCTTCCTCGCCTCCGAAATCGCCGTGCTCTCCAACTATGATCCCAATTACATGCGCTTCGTCGGCGACACCCGCAACGCCTTCCTCGTCTTCCAGAACATGCTCCGCCAATTCGAAACCGATCCCGAACTGGCGGATCTGATGCAAGGCAGCGAACGCCTCCAGTTCATCGCCCAGTTGCTCGCGATCATCGGCGACACCCCCGAAATCGGCCCCGAACAAATCCTGGACCTCCGCCCCGTCATCACCAAGGCCCGCAACGATATCGTGTTCTAGAGCCGGTCTCGCCTCTCCGCCGCCACCCCCATCCTCCACCACTCGCAGCTCATTTCCACACCCCCCATTTTTCCACACTGTGGAAACTCTGCCCGGCGTCTGTCCCGCGGCTGCCCTGTAGGCCCGGGCGGTTGCCTGCCCGCCTTAGGCGGGACCGGGCGGCTGTTTGGATCCGTGACGCCCCCCTTCCCGCAGCTGCCCATTCTGAATCCTGACTCCTGAGTCCTGAATACTCGCGCCCTTGGCGCGCAGCCCCTCCGCGGCCCCCTCCGCCACAAATCGCCGCTCATTTCCACACCCCCCATTTTTCCACACTGTGGAACTCTGCCCGGCGTCTGTCCTGCGGCTGCCCTGTAGGCCCGGGCGCTGACCGGGCGGCTGTTTGGAGCCGTGACGCCCCCGTCCCGCGGCTGCTCATTCTGAATCCTGACTCCTGAATCCTGAATAGTCGCCGCTGAAATAGTCATATCCTATTGCAATAGAGTTGACTATATCTCCG
>CAYODC010000417.1:0-1972 GCA_964402575.1 uncultured Verrucomicrobiota bacterium | reverse complement strand
GCGCCGGCATGCTCCTCGGCATCGCCCCCGCCGCCGTCGGCGTCGGCTTCGCCGTCTTTGCCCTCACCGTCGCCCTCACCCGCTTCGTCTCCCTCGGCTCCATCCTCGCCGCCCTCGCCGTCGCCGGCGCCGGCTTCTGGCTCTACGCCGCCACCAACCCCCTGCTCTCCGCCGCCCTCGTCGTCATGGGCGCCCTCGTCATCGTCAAGCACCGCTCCAACATCCGCCGCCTCCTCAACGGCACCGAGCCCAAAATCTCCGGCAAGAAAAAATAGCTTTTCTGCAAATTCAAGCGCATCGGGTTCGGATTCTCGCAAGAGGTTGCGGCCCCGCCCGGCATCAACCGGTGCCGAACGGCGGCCTTGTTTTCGGAAGGGTTTTCTGTCATTTTCAAGCCTACGGTTGTGCGGTTCCCCGGCGGAGGCCGGACCGCGGAAATACCGAAGAAAAGAAATCTGAACCATGGCCAAACTGACCCTTTCCAAGCTTGAAGACCTGCTCCTGAAAGCCTGCGACGATCTGCGCGGCAGCATGGATGCCAGCGAGTACAAGGAATACATCTTCGGCATGCTGTTTTTGAAGCGGGCCAGCGACTTGTTCGAGCAACGGCAAGTCGAGCTGCGGGCCGAACTGGCCGCAAAGGGCATGGCGGAGGCCGACATCGCCGCGGCGCTGGCCGATCCGGACCAGTATTCCGGCAAGTTCTTCTTCGTGCCCGAGCAGGCGCGCTGGAACCAGGGCTGGGAGGAAACGGTCGCCAAAGACGGCGAAACCAAGGTCGTCACACATCCCGCGCTCAAGCACGTGAAGGAAAACGTGGGCACCACCCTGAACAAGGCGCTGGAGGCCATCGAAGACGCCAACGTGGATGCCTTGCAGGACGTCCTCAAGGGCATCAACTTCAACCGCAAGATCGGCCAGCGCACCCTGGACGACGACACCCTGGCGAACTTCGTCCAGAACTTCGAAAAAATCCCGCTGAAGGACGAGGATTTCGAGTTTCCCGACCTGCTCGGCGCGGCCTACGAATGGCTGATCAAGTATTTCGCCGATTCGGCCGGAAAGAAGGCCGGCGAGTTCTACACCCCGGCCGAAGTCGTGCGCATCTGCACGGAAATCTGCGATCCGCAGGAACGCATGAGCGTCTACGACCCCACCGCCGGCTCCGGCGGCATGCTGATCCAGACCCGCGACTATCTGCGCGAGTGCGGCGGCCAGGCCAGCGAATTGTCGCTGTTCGGCCAGGAAAGCATCGGCACCACCTGGTCCATCTGCAAAATGAACATGCTCCTGCACGGCATTTCGGATGCGGACATCCGCCAGGCCGACACGATCCGCGAGCCTCAGCACCTGGACGAGCGGGGCGAGCTGCGGCGCTACGACCGGGTGCTGGCCAACCCCCCCTTCAGCCAGAACTACATCAAGAAGGACCTGAAGTTCCCCGGGCGCTTCCCGGTGATGATGCCGGAAAAAGGCAAGAAGGCCGACCTGATGTTCGTGCAGCACATGCTCGCCGTGCTGAAGCAGGACGGCCGCCTCGCCACCGTCATGCCCCACGGCGTGTTGTTCCGCGGCGGCGAAGAGCGCGAAGCCCGGAAATACTTCCTCGACCACGGCCTGCTGGAGGCCGTCATCGGCCTGCCCAGCAACCTCTTCTATGGCACCGGCATTCCCGCCTGCATCCTGGTGCTGAACAAGGCGGGCGCCCCGGAGCGCCGGCACGTCCTGTTCATCAACGCCGACCGGGAATACCGCGACGACAAGGCCCAGAACCACCTGCGCCCCGAAGACATCGACAAGATCATCCACGCCTATCGCCAAGGACAGGACATCCCCGCCTATGCCCGCCGCGTGCCCATCGCCGAGATCGCCGCCGAGGACTACAACTGTAACATCCGCCGCTACGTCGACAATGCGCCGCCGCCCGAACCCCACGACGTCCGCGCCCATCTGCACGGCGGCGTGCCGATCG
>CAYODC010000416.1:0-1998 GCA_964402575.1 uncultured Verrucomicrobiota bacterium | reverse complement strand
AAGTGGTCCGATCGTAAACCCCAAACCTTTTCCCCGTCAAATTAGGCTTCCATTAAATTCCGGATTTTCGCTTTCTTATCGCGGACAGCACAATGCACCCCGCCAGTAGACGCAAAACCCGCGCCGGAAGGTTATCCCGGCGCGGAGAACAATGTCGCCGCTACCGCGAACGCAGCCGCGCTTCAGGTCTCGCGCTCGCCGCGGGCCACGATCACCTTGCCCGTCCGCACCAGCTCGATGATCTTGAACTTGCGCAGCAGGTCCACCATCGCTTCGAGCTTCTCCGAGCTGCCCGTAGCCTCCAGCACGATCGACGTGTCCGACAAATCCACCGTCTTCGCCCGGAAGTGATCCGCGATCTGCAACACCTCCGCGCGGTGCGTGCTGTCGACCGCCACCTTCACCAGCGCCATCTCCCGCGCCACCACCTCCTCGTCCGTGTGCTCGCGGCACGCCAGCACGTCCACCAGCTTGGAGCATTGCATGATGACCTGCTCCAGGCCGGCCTCGTCCCCTTTGACCGTGATCGTCATGCGGGAAAAATCGCCCGACGCGCCGGCCGATACCACCAGGCTTTCGATGTTGAAGCCCCGCCGCGAAAACGTCTGCGCGATGCGCGCCAGCGCCCCCGGCCGGTTGGCCACGTAGATGCTCAGGTTGTGGGTGGGCAGTTTCATGTTCATGTTCGCCTTCCTTCCGCTCATGCGCCTTTGCGACGGGTTTTGGTTGCCAAGCCCTTGCGCCCCGTGGGCCGCCCGCGCTTCTTGCGCGGATGCTCCATCACGGTCTCCGCCAGTGTCTTGCCGGGAGGCACCATCGGGTACACCTCCTCGTGGTGCACCACCTCCACGTTCACCAGCGCCGGCCCCGGATGCTCCAGCGCCTTCTTCAGCACCTTCGGAATGTCCGCCGCCCGCTTCAGGTTCAGCCCCAGGATCCCGTACGCCTTCGCCAGCTCGGCAAAATCCGGATTCCCCTCCAGATCCACCCCGCTGTAGCGCTCGTCATAGAACATGTCCTGCCACTGCCTCACCATCCCCAGATAGTGGTTGTTCATGATGAAGATCTTCACCGGCAGCTTGTGGATCCCCGCCGTCGCCAGCTCCGACATCGTCATCTGGAACCCGCCGTCGCCCGCGATGCAGATCACCGTCTCCCCCGGCCGCCCGAACTGCGCCCCGATCGCCGCCGGCAGGCCGAAGCCCATCGTCCCCGCCCCGCCCGACGTGATGAACTGCCAGGGCTTGTCGCACTGCACGAACTGCCAGGCCCACATCTGGTGCTGCCCCACGTCCGTCGCCACCACCGCCTTCCCGCCCGTCAGCCGGTTCAGCGCGTCGATCACCTGCGGCGGATGCAGCCCGCCCTTCTTCGGATACCGCATCGGCCATTTCTTCTTGAACCCCTCGATGCGCCGGATCCATTCATCCGTGTCGCCGCGCCGGAGCCGCGGCAGCAGATCCTGCAGCACCGTCTTCGCGTCGCCCCGGCAGCGGATGTCCGGCTTGACCAGCTTGCCGAACTCCGCCGCATCGATGTCGATGTGGATCTTCACCGCGTCCTTGCAGAACTCGCTCGGCACGCCCAGAATGCGGTCGTCGAGGCGCGCGCCCACGGAAATCATCAGGTCGCACTCCACCACCGCCCGGTTCGCATAGGCCGTCCCGTGCATCCCCAGCCCCTGCAGGCTCAGCTTGTGCGAGTCCGGGAAAACCCCCTTGCCCAGCAGCGTCGTCGTCACCGGTGCCTGCAGCGTCTCCGCCAGTTGCCGCAGCTCCTCCTCCGCGCGGGACAGCACCGCCCCATGCCCCGCGATGATCACCGGCCGCCGGCTCTTCGCCAGCGCCTCCGCGATCTGCTCGATCGTCTCGGGCGTGTACCCCTTGGGCTCCGGCCGGTAGCCCGGCAGGTTCATCTCCGATTCCAGCCCCGTCGTGCAGGCCTCCGTCCCCACATCCTTCGGCACGTCGATCAGCACCGGCCCCGGCCGGCCCGTCG
>CAYODC010000415.1:0-2008 GCA_964402575.1 uncultured Verrucomicrobiota bacterium | reverse complement strand
ATATCGAATTCCAAAACGTCCCCTCGGAGGGGTCCCACGGCGTCAAGGTCTCCACCAACCTCCTCGACCCCGGAACCCGCTTCCACGACTTCGGCATCCGCGCCGCCGCCGGCCCCACCAACGATTCCCTCCGCTTCTGGTCTGCTTCCATCCCGGAAGCCAATCCCGCCAAGGAATTCTACGCCCCTTACGCCGGCCTTGAACCCGCCGCCACCCCCACCTATTGGGAACCCAACGTCAATCTCCCGACCGGCGCCACCACCGTCCGCGTCTACTTCTGCCAGTTCCAGTCCAACCTCAAAGGCCATCGCAGCATGACCCTCACCGGCAACTTCTCCGGCTGGAATGAAGGCCTCCCCATGTCCTTCCTCGGCGAGGGCACCTGGATGATCGACCTCTCGCTCCCCGCCGCCGCCGACGGCAGCGGCGTCCAATTCAAACCCCGCGGCGGCCCCGCCCATGACTGGCTCTCCGGCGGCGATTTCCAGTTCATCCGCGGCACCGGCGGCGTCTCCATGGCCCCCCTCCCCCCCGTCTCTGGCGAACTCTTCTCCCTCACTCTTGACGCCACCGGCACCCCCCTCGCCGCCGCCACCAACGTCTTTTTGCATATGGGCTTCGACAACTGGCAGGACACCCAGGATCCCCGCCCCGCCATGACCAACACCGCCGGCTCCACCTGGGAATACGCCTTCACCGTCCCCACCAACCACTCCGTCAGCATCGACTGGGTCTTCACCGGTTACCTCGACGGCTCCACCAACCTCACGTGGTACAGTTCCGGCAACTGGCACGCCTTCATGGAACCCTATTACAGCGCCCCCTGAACCCGAAAGGCCCCCCCCCCCATGCACAAGAAATCCGCCTTCACCCTCATCGAACTCCTCGTCGTCATTGCCATCCTCGGCATCCTGATTGCCATCCTCATGCCCGTCTCCCTCAAGGCGATCGAAATGGCCCGCCGCGCCTCCTGCGCCAACAACCTCAAGTCCATCGGCGCCGCCTTCACCTCCTATGCTTCCGACCACAAGGGCGAAATGCCCCATTACAACCCCCTGCCCCCCAGCAACGGCTCCTTCTCCGAAATTCCCGATTTCTCCGCCATCATCATCACCAAAACCTATCCCGATTACGTCCCCGACCTGCGCCTCTGGATCTGCCCCAGCGACAAAATCGACAACAATGGCGGCCCCGTCACCCCCGCCCAAAACATTGAAACCTTCAAGTCCCAAGAAGGCAACTGCAGCTACATGTACGTCTCCGGCTACCACCTCATGCGCTCACAGGAATCCCCGGCGGTCGCCCCCCTCCTCTGCGACGAATCCAATGAATCCGAATTCGGTCCCGCCACCCCCGGCAACATGCCCGATATCGGCCCCGACGACAATCACGGCGACAGCATCCGCAACGTCCTCTTCCTCGATGGCCACGTCGTCACCCTCAAGGATCCCAACGCCGCCAACGCCATCTTCGACAACTTGCAAAACACCGACGTCATCTGCAGCGTCGATTGATTCGCCCCTTCCCACTTCTTCCGGCAAGAAACGAGGCCCGCCTTCCGGTGGGCCTCATGTTTGATCCTCCCCCCTTCCGAAAGGGCTCAGCTGCTGAGCCCTTCCGGCGGGACCGCCTCCCTATTTCTTCTTCAGCGGAATGCAGATGCAGAACCGGCACGTCGGCCCGCGGCAGTCGTCGAGATACATCTCGTAGCACGGCCGGTCCTCGCACTCCAGCCCGCTGTCCACCAGCCACCGGAACGCCGCCTCCCACGACGGACCGAAATCCGTCATCGGCACGTTGAACTCGCAGACCGCGTGCGGCCCGCCCGCGATGTCCTGCAGCGCGATCGGCGCCTCCACCTTCGTCCCCGCCGGCACCACCAGGCACGCATCCGTCCGGCACTTCTCCTTCGGCGTCACCTCCGGATTGTCCCAGTACATCCCCATCATCGGCCCCTGCCCGATCAACCCGCGCGGCCCCGCCCAGCGCATCAGCTCGCCGAACGCCG
>CAYODC010000414.1:0-2011 GCA_964402575.1 uncultured Verrucomicrobiota bacterium | reverse complement strand
GGGGGGGTGAACGTGCGGTTGAATTCGAACATTCCGATCGGGTGCGGGATGGGGAGTTCGGCGGCGACGATTTTGAGCGTGCTGCGGGGGCTGGGGCATTACTACCGGGTGGAGTTCCGTCCGGAGTGGTATGCGCGCTACAGCCTGGAAGTGGAGAACATGCAGCACGGGAAGGCCAGCGGGCTGGACACGTATGTGTCGATGCACGGCGGTTGCGTGCGGTTCCAGAACGGGGAGGCGCAGGAGCTGCCGCTGCCGCGGGTGCCGCTGTACATCGTGAACACGGGGACGCCGGCGAGCACGACGGGCGAGGCGGTGGCGACGGTGGCGCGGCGCGTGGGCGCGGCGAGTCCGGTGTGGGAGCAGTTCGAGGGGGTGGCGAACCACATGCAGAAGGCGCTGCAGCACGACGACCTGAAGGCGTTCCAGCGGGCGATGCGCGACAACCACCGGCTGCTGGGGGAGATCGGCGTGGTGCCGGGGCGGGTGGCGGAGTTCGTGTCCGAGGTGGAGGCCGCGGGGGCGGCGGCGAAGATTTGCGGGGCGGGGGCCGTGGCAGGGGATGCGGGCGGCATGGTGCTGGTGGCGTCGAAAGAGGCGCCGGCGGAGCTGTGCGCGAAGTACGGGTATGACCTGATGACCGTGCGCCCGGATCCGCTGGGCGTGCGGGTGGTGTGATTCCGAAATTTCCGACGATGCTGCGCGCCGTACAAGCCTCCGCGCCGGGGAGCCTCATGCTGATGGGCGAGCATGCGGTGCTGCGCGGACAGCCGGCGATGGTGTGCGCGATCAACAAGCGGATCAAGGTGGAGTTGGAGCCGCGGGAAGACCAGACGGTGCGGCTGCACTCGGCGCTGGGAGAGCACGAGACGACGCTGGACGAGCTGGTTTCCAACGAGAGTTTCCGGTTCGTGCTGGGGGCGATCCGCGTGGGCCGGGGGGGGTTGAAGCAGGGATTCGAGCTGGAGATCCGTTCGGAGATGTCGCACCAGATGGGATTGGGATCGAGCGCGGCGGTGACGGTGGCGGTGCTGGCGGCGCTGGCGGGGGCGCAGGGAAATACCCTGGAGCCGCGCGCATTATGGGAGGCCGGGACGAAAATCATCCGCAAGGTGCAGGGCGGAGTGGGGTCGGGGGCGGACGTGGCGGCGAGCGCCTATGGCGGTTGCCTGAAGTTCCGGGCCGAACCGGCGGAAGTGGAGAAGCTGGCGACGGAGCCGCCGCTGACGGTGCTGTATTCGGGCAGCAAGATGCCGACGCCGGAGGTGATTGCGTTGGTCGAGGAGAACCGCCGGGCGCAACCGGCGATCCATGACGAGCTGGACCGGTTGATCGGGCGGACAGTGAGGGAGGGGTTCGAGGCGGCTTCGCGGGGGGATTGGGCGGCGCTAGGCGAGTTGATGAACATCAACCAGGGGCTGATGGATGCGCTGGGGGTCAACAACGAGCGGCTGTCGGAACTGGTGTATGCGCTGCGGGAGGATCCGAACATCCACGGCAGCAAGATTTCGGGATCGGGGCTGGGGGATTGCGTGGTGGGGCTGGGCAAGGCGATGCGGCGGGACTGGGGGGTGCCGTCGCTGGCGGTGAAAGTGGAGCCGGCGGGGGCGGCGGTGGAGGCGCGGGCGTGAGCGGGGCGCGGCAGGTCGTTCAGAAAATTCTGGCGGGCCGGGCCGCGGAAGTTCGGGAGAAGGCTTCGGCCTATGCGCCGGCGAACATCGCGCTGGTGAAATACTGGGGAAAGCGCGACGAGGCGCTGAATTTGCCGGTGACGGGGAGCTTGTCGATTTCGCTGGGGCGGTTGGGGTCGCACGTGGAGCTGGCGCGGGGGGAGGGCGCGGCGGATGCCGTGTGGCTGAACGGGCAGCGGCTGGAGGCGGAGAGTTCGTTTGCGCGGCGCGCGAGTGCGTTTCTGGATTTGTTCCGGCCGGAGGGGAATTTCGTGTTCGAGCTGCGGGCGCGCAACACGGTGCCGACGGCGGCGGGATTCGCGTCGTCGGCGTCGGGGTTT
>CAYODC010000413.1:0-2011 GCA_964402575.1 uncultured Verrucomicrobiota bacterium | reverse complement strand
GGTTTCGGTCCGCCAGCGCAAGCTCGACCAGTACGGCAAGGTCATCGATACCCTCTGCAGCCGCTCCCTCTACGACATCCCCGTCGTCGATGAACAAGGCGACGTCCGCGGCGTCGTCGCCCCCGAAGATCTGCTGCGCCTCAGCCTGCCCGAACACCTCCTCTGGATGGACGACCTCGCCCCGATCATCCAGTTCGAACCCCTCGCCGACCTGCTGCGCAAGGAACGCGAAATGAAACTCGCCGACTTCATGCGCGAAACCTTCGTCCAAGTCCCCCCGGACATGCCCGCCATCCAGCTCGCCAAGATGTTCCTCATGGACAAAACCCGCCAGATCCTGGTCGTCGATGGCCGCCGCCTGCTCGGCGTCGTCAATCTCCGCAGCTTCATTTCCAAGCTCTTCTGGGCCTGATCCCCTCCCGCCATGCCCTCCGAAACAGCCTCCAACGGAATCAGCAACGCCGCCCTGGCCCGCCGGGCCTCCCTGCTGGCGCTGCTGGCCCTGGCCGCCGGCCTCGCCGGCCGCGCCATCGGCTTCACCCCCCCCCAGGCCGTCGCCGCCAGCGTCTTCCTCTCCACCATCCTGGGCACCCTGCTCTTCTGGAACCTCCGCCTCTCCATCGCCTTCCTCGGCGTGGCCGTCCTCATCCTCACCCGCTCCCTCGACCTGCCCACCCTCGTCGAAGCCACCTCCCTGCCCGTCATCCTCTTCCTCGCCGGCATGATGGTCGTCGTCGGCGCCCTCCGCGACACCGGCTTCTTCACCTGGGTCGTCCAGTCCATCGTCGCCATGCCCCGCATCACCGGACGCAAGTTCATCGCCGTCACCGCCGTCGCCTCCGCCCTCCTCGCCTGCCTTGTCGACGAAGTCACCTCCATCATCTTCATCAGCGCCCTCGTCTTCCAGGTCAGCGAACGCCTCAAGCTCAATCCCGCCCCCTACCTGATCACCTGCGTCCTGTGCACCAATGTCGGCAGCGCCGGCACCATGATGGGCAACCCCGTCGGCATCTACATCGGCACCCAGGCCGGCCTCACCTTCCAGGATTTCATCCTCTGGTCCTTCCCCGTCATGCTCCTCGCCCTCGCCGCCACCCTCGGCGTCACCCTCCTGTGGTACCGCCGCGAACTCGACCTCTTCGATGAACGCCTCGCCGACCGCCTCCGCCGCAACCTCAGCCTCGCCCCCGCCATCGATGTCCCCCACCGGCAGGGCGTCATTCTGCTGGCCGTCACCTTCCTCGTCATCGCCTCCCACCACCAGGTCGAACACCTCCTGGGACTCGACACCAACAGCGCCCTGCTGATCGCCCCCCTGGCCTGCGCCGGCGCCGTCATGATCTGGCGCCACAAGCGCGCCCGCTTCTACATCGAGCAGGAAGTCGACTGGTGGACCCTGCTGTTCTTCATGCTCCTCTTCGCCGTCGCCGGCACCCTCGAACACGTCGGCCTCACCCAGAAAATGGCCCGCGGCTTCACCGCCGCCTTCGGCCCCGATCCCCGCTCGCTGGTCCCCATCATCCTCGGCACCAGCGGCATCGGCTCCGCCTTCGTGGACAATGTCGTCTTCGTCGCCGCCTTCTCCCCGGTGATCCGCGCCCTCTCGGACACCCTCTTCGGCATGCCCCTGTGGTGGGCCCTGCTCTTCGGCGCCTGTTTCGGCGGCAACATCACCCTGATCGGCAGCACCGCCAACATCGTCGCCCTCGGCCTCCTCGAAAAACACGGCCACGTCCACATCTCCTTTTGGCAGTGGTTCAAGGTCGGCGCCGTCAGCGCCGTCGTCGCCGGCGCCGTCGCCTGGGGCGCCCTCGCCGCCGCCTCGCCCCTCATGGCCCGCTACGCCGCCGCCCGCCATTGGTCCGTCCCCCATGCCCCTGCCGCCCCCGCCTCCGTCCTCCCCGTCCCCGCCGCTGCCCCCCCGCCCCCCGCGGACTGAGCCCCGCCCCTTCCCGGCGGGCGCATCCCCGTTTCACTGACCTGGAGCGCCTGTCAGCAGAAGAAGCGCGAC
>CAYODC010000412.1:1601-2016 GCA_964402575.1 uncultured Verrucomicrobiota bacterium | reverse complement strand
GCCCAATCAAGGGCAACCAAGGTCTGATAATGATCGCCACGGTTGGAGTGTATCGCTGCGGTTGTCACTGGAACGTCTCCTCGATCACGTCTTCGGCGGATTGGCCGAGGACTTCGGTGGAGCGGCGGAGGGGGTCGGTCTTGGGGCGGATGGGGGCGGAGGCGGGGGAGGCGGAATCTTCGTGGGTGCGCAGGATGTCCAGCGCCCGTCGGGTTTCCTCCTCGGACAGTCCCTGCCGGCGGAGGCGTCGGGCCAGCTCCTGATGCCAGCGCCAATCGTAGCGCAGGTCGGGATGATCCTGCGCGACGGAGAGGGCCCATTCGTTAGTGGCGGCGATCTCCCGGATTTTCGCGCCTTCCTCGCCGTACACCCGGGTGCGGCGTTGTTGCGCCTCCGCGCTCGCGGCTTCCATGGC
>CAYODC010000412.1:0-1591 GCA_964402575.1 uncultured Verrucomicrobiota bacterium | reverse complement strand
GGGGCGGCGGGGGTTATGGGGCGGGGCGACGGGTAGGTCCGCAGCAGTTTCAGGGTCCGATCGATGTCCTGTTCTGAAAATTCCTGTTTCTGGAGATGGCGGATGACGTCGTCGTCGCAGTCCCTGGAATAACGGAGATCGGGGTGTTGTTGCGTGGTTGCGGCGATCCACTCGTTGGTGGCGGCCATCTGGCGGAGGTGTTCGCTTTCAGTGGACTGCACGCGGTTTCGTTCCCGCTCGGCCTCTTCCTGAGCTTGCCGCATGGCGCGATGAAGTTCTTCTTGCCGTTCTCTTGCTTGGCGGTCGATTTTGTTCCGCTCCTGCCGGAATGGCCGGGTTTCCTGCAACAGCAGCACGCCCCATTGGGCGAGCAGTTCCTTTTCCTGGGTGGACAGAGGGCGCGCGCCGGGCTCTTGTCCGGATTCCACGATGGTGACCCAGAAGCCGTCGACGCGGGATGGGGAAGGTTTCTGGCCGACGAGGGCGAGGGGCGGGGCGACGGCGGTGTTCCAGGCGAAGCCGACGGCGGGGAGGGCGAAGGTGTTGACGCCGAGGTTCCAAGTGCCGGCGACGGCGGAGTCGAGCGCGTGGAAGGCGGGGACCACGGCGAGGCCGCTGGCGAGGCCGCCGGCGGTGCCGGCAGCGCCAAGGGCGCCGCGGAAGGCGGTTTCGACGCTGGCCTCCATGAAGGCCCAGGGATAGGCCAGCCACCAGCCGAAGACGCGCCGCGAGGTGCGGTCGTGGGCGACCGAGAAGTGGCGGCCCCAGGCGCGCGGGATGCCTTGGACGGTGAAGCCCAGTCCGCATTCCTTCAGGGCCCATTCGAAGCAGGAGGTGCTGCCTTCCTTGAGGGCGTGGTACTTGTTGGCTTCGATGTATTCGTGGAAATTCCGGCCGGCCTGGAAAAAGTGATCCCGGGCGTAGCGAGCGGGGGGGGCGTAGCCGGGGCAGATCCAGACGTCGTACCAGGTGCCGGCGGAATCCTGGATGCGGCCGAGGCGCATCAGGTCCTTTTTCTGCTGCCACGAAAGGAAATAGCCGGGGTCGTCCGCGCGGGCGAACGCCACCAGGGCCAGAAGAATCGCCAGGCTTGCCGTCCTTGTCCAACGTCGCGTCATGATCGTCCTTCTGCGGCCATTTCCCTTGGGGCTCGGGTGGCCACGGGGAGGAGTCTAGCGGCCGGGGCGCGGGAGGGCAAGGCGCGGGCGCGGGAGGTGAAACGGTTTTGTGGATTTTGGAGGGAGGAGGGAGGGGCGTCTTGCGCGGGGGGGAGGGGTGTGACAAGATGAAGGTTTGCGTGACCGGGGGGAGCCCGGCGCGGTGAACGTGTGTGCGTAGAGGAGGAAAGCCATGTCCGACCATTTTCAGCCGATGAGTATTGACCAGCTCGCCCCGTGGGTCTTCGGGGAGCTGGAGAAGCGGGGAACGATCTTCGGGATCCCGCAGGAGCTGTTCTTCCGTCCGGCGGCGGAGGATGCGTTCCGGACAGCGATGTACGGGCAAGTGTTGGAGACGCCGTTCGGAGTGGCGGCGGGTCCGCATTCGCAGATGGCGCAGAACATCGTGGCGGCGTGGCTGCAGGGGTCGCGGT
>CAYODC010000411.1:0-2026 GCA_964402575.1 uncultured Verrucomicrobiota bacterium | reverse complement strand
TACTCCGTCTCCACGTCCGGCCCGTCCGCCACCGTGAAGCCCATCCGGCGGAAAATCGCCGACGTCTTGTCGATGAGCTGCTGCACCGGATGCAGCCGCCCCCGCCGCGCCCACCGCCCCGGCAGCGACAGGTCGAACGCGCCGGCCTTCGCCGCCTTGGCCGCCGCCTCCAGCGCCGCCTTGCGCTCGGCCACCGCCGCCGTCACCCCCACCTTGAACCGGTTCAACGTCTGGCCCATCGCCGGCTTGTCCGCCGCCGCCACGTCCTTCAGCCCCTGCATCAGCGCCGGCAACAGCCCGTTGCGGCCGATGTATTTCACCCGCAGCGCCTCCAGCGCCGCCCCGTCCGCCGCCCCCGCCAGCTCGCTGAGCGCCTGCGCCGTCAACCCGTCTACTTCCTGGATGTCCATGCCTGCTCCTCTGAAATCGCGTTTTTTCCACACCGTGGAAAACTATTTTCCACACTGTGGAAAAATGACGCGCCATTTTTCCACACTATGGAAAAATAGAAAGCACGAAAAACGCTGCCGCCCGCTAGCGTTTCGGCCAGCGTTCCAGCACTTCGTAGACCCCGAGGTAGTCCTCGATCATGGTTTCGAAGGAATAGGCGGCTTCCAAGCGGTCGCGCGCCCGCAACCCGGCGGCATGCGCCTTCTCCGGCGCCACGAGGCCCTCCCGCATCGCCCCCGCCAGCGCCCGCGCGCTCCGCAAGGGAACCAACCAGCCGGTTTCGCCGTCCGCCACCAGTTCCGGCAGCCCCCCCGCCCGGGTGGCCAGCACCGGCCGCATCCAGGCCATCGCTTCCATCACGCTCATCGGCTGGTTCTCCACCCGCGAACACTGCACCAGCACGTGCACCTGCCGGAAAAACTCCCCGGGCGACATCGGCCCCGCCAGTTCCACCCGGTCCGCCAGCCCCATCCGGTCCGCCCGGTGCCGGATCGTTTCCCGCAGCGGACCGTCCCCCGCCACCAGCACCCGCCATGACCGCGGCGACGTTTCCAGGTCGCGCGTCAACCGGGCCACGGCGTTCAGCAGCAAGGCGTGGTTCTTTTCCTCGCTCAGCCGCCCGAGCATCCCGAACGTGAAGGGCTCCCCCGGCGTCTCCCACAGCCTCCGCGCCTCCGCGCGGCTCGCCACCTCGTCCGCCCGGATCCCCGTCGGAATCCGCGCAATCTGCATCGGATGAACCCCCCGGCGGCGCAGATAACGCTCGTAGAAATCCGACAGCACGACCACCCGCGAGAACCGCCGCAGGGCCCGGACATTCAATTCCTGGAAAAGCCGCTCCTTGAGGTCCCGGCGGAACAGGAAACCGTGCACCGTGCTCACCACCGGAAAACGCCGGCCCCAATCCGAGGCCAGCCCCGCGTGCCAGTCGGCCTTGTAGCCCGTCGAATGCAGCACCTCCGCCCGTTCGGCCTCCATGAAGGACCGGATCCGCCCGACCGCCGCGCGCGAATACCGCCCGTCCACCGGGATCTCGGTCACCTCCGCCCGGCTCCGGAACGCCTCCCGCAGCGGGCTTTCTCCGGGACCCAGGCGGGTCTCCTGCAGCAACAGCACCCGCACGGCCACTCCCGCGCCCGCCAGCCCCTCCGCCAGCCGGATCGTCGCTTTCTCCGCGCCGTACACCGCCCGGGTGTCCTGCATCAACAACGCCACCTTCATGGACCCCATCCTAGCGGATCCCCCCGCCCGGCGCAATTCAAGGCAGCGGGAAAAAGCATTTACCCCCCGGCGCAAACGCGCTATGGTGGGTTTTTTGGTTAATCGACGAGGACCTCATGAGACACCTGCTGACACTGGAAGACTGGAGCGCGGATCAGATCGCCGAGGCCATCGCCATGGCCCGGACCGTCAAGGCCAAGCCGGCGGACTACGCCGATGCCCTCCGCCGCAAGACCCTGTGCATGATTTTCGAGAAACCGTCCCTGCGCACCCGCCTCTCCTTCGAGGCCGGCATGAACCAGCTGGGCGGCCACGCCATCTACTACGACACCTCCACGTCCCCCATCGGCGCCGG
>CAYODC010000410.1:0-2028 GCA_964402575.1 uncultured Verrucomicrobiota bacterium | reverse complement strand
CAGCACCAGCGCCAGATCCAGCAGCTGCGCCTCCAGCGGCGTGTAGCGGCTGTCGTTGCGCAGCATGTGCAGGAAGTTCTCCGCCGTCGACAGTTCCGGCTGCGGCGAGTGGATCACCAAACTCCCCTTCCCGTAATAATACACGTAGGCCTGGTAGCTGTACGCCGCCAGCAGCGGAAACACCGCCACCAGCTTCAGGCACTGCCTCATCACGTTCGACAGCGACACGTCGTCCGCCCGGTCATCGAACACATAGAGCGCCAGGATGCTCTGGGCCATCGCGTTCATCATGTCCCGGCTCGACAGCTTCAGCAGCGAGTCGTGCACGAAATCGTCCGGCAGCGTCCGGAACGCCGAAAGCAGTTCCCGAAAATCCTCCAGCCCCCCCCGGTCCGGCAGTTCTCCGCTCAACAGCAAATGGCACGTCTCCTCGAACCCCGGCCGCCCCTCCCCCAAAAAGCCCGCCACGATGTCTTCGATGTCCATCCCCCGGTAGATCAAATGCCCCGGACCCGTCTCGTCCCCCTCCGGATGCGCCTGCACCTCGCCAATCTGCGTCAGCCCCGCCAGCACCCCCTTGCCGTTCACGTCCCGCAGGCCGCGCTTCACGTCGTACTTCGCATACAGCGAGGAATCCACCTGGCTGCTCGCCGCCGCCATTTCGCTCAAGCGGACGATCCATTCGCCTTCGTTCTTCTTCGTCATTGGTTCCTCCAATCGGCCTTCATCCGCCCGGCCCTCGTGCCCGGTCCGGCACCTTCTACCCCGCCAATCTACCTGTCCCGCCTCCGAAAGAAAACCGCAAATCCACTCCCCCCCCCATCACGGTGCCTGCCGGATGCGGAAGAACCGCCGAACCGCCGCGCGCGGCAGCACCAGCGCATTCGTCCCCCGCCCTGCCGGCAGCGCCTGCACGGAATTCGTCCACCCCCCCGGATCCAGCAGATCGCCCGAAAAAACCAATTCGTACCGGTTCGTCTCCGGCAGCCAGTAGTCCAGACGCACCCCGCTCCCCTGGATCCCCAGCTCGCACCACGGCAGCATCCCGTCCGTCAGCGCCGCGAAATGCGCCGTGAACGCCTCCGCCATCCCCCGGTGCGGCAAGAACTGGACGTTCTCGTCGTTGGACGACGTCAACACCAGCGCCGATGCCGTCCAGTTCGCGGAACCCTGGATCACCAGCGGATGCGCCCCGCGCGGATCGATCACCATGTACTTCGCATGCACCAGGTCCCGGCTGCCGTTGTCGCGCCGCGTCCGGTCCGCATCGTAGTACGCCTCGTACATCCTCACCCGGTTGCGCGTGGCGTAATTCGTCCGTGAAATCAGCATCTGGTACATGTCCGTGCTGTCCTGCCCCGGCAGGCTCCGGTCGCTCTTCGGAATCACCCCGTGCACCACCACGCCCCGGTGGCACGCCCGGATCAGCGCGTCCACCACCCCCTGCCGCGTCAGCTTGTTCAGGGCAAAGAAGATCTCGTCTTCCGCCCCGTCGATCGCCGCAATAATGTCCGTCAGCGCATTCGTCCCGCCGTACTTCCCGTCCGGATACGGCGCAAACCGCACCCACCCGTCCCGGTCCGTGCCCGCCAGGCGGAACCGCGTCCCGTCATGCGCGTGCGACTTGTTCGTGCTCCCGTGGAACCGCCCCGACAGCAGCTCGCGCATCTCGTTCGAATACGCCGCCGCCAACGCGTTGTCCTGGATCTCGGTCAGGATGTTCCACTGCTGCGAACTCGCCCCCCCCGTGAAATTCCACGAACCCGCCAGCACCCACCCCTTCCGCGCCGCTCCGTGCCAGAACACCCCCACCTTGTGGTGCATGATCCCGTAGTCCCAGGGCGCCGCCGACAACTGCAGCGGATTCCCCGCCCGCCGCGACAGACTGTACAGCGAAATCCCCGGCCAGTAGTTCGACGTCACGTTCACCCCGTTGTCCACCACGAACCCCATCCGCGCCCCCCGCCCCAGCGCGTTGCTCATCGCCGCCAGGATCGGTCCCGCCGCGCATAGCAACCCAACCATGGT